>NZ_JBHHMJ010000714.1:0-397 GCF_042136455.1 Stenotrophomonas sp. 3diitr2024 | reverse complement strand
AGGCCCTGGTGCAGGCGGATGGCGCGGTCGACTTCGCCACGACGGCGGAACAGATGGCCCAGCGCGACCTGGGTCTCGAAGGTTTCCTTGTCCAGCTCGGCGATGTGCAGGAACAGCTCGATGGCCTTGTCCGGCTGCTCCGCCTACAAATGTTGGGATTCCTGTTTGTGATCCAGCTACTGATGATGGAAATCCTCCTGTTAATGTTGGAATTCCAGTTTGTGCTCCAGCTACTGATGTGGAAAATCCTCCAGGTGTTCCACCCATCAGCCGCGCAAGGGCGAGTTCTTCAAGCTACGACCGGATGCTACCCGTGGAGGAGGGGGTCACGGGGTGGTTTTTGATAACGAGGACGCGTTGCTTGCGACTCCCAGGCTGATCTTCTTACCCGAGGCCG
>NZ_JBHHMJ010000708.1:0-325 GCF_042136455.1 Stenotrophomonas sp. 3diitr2024 | reverse complement strand
TGAGGGGGATTCCGCGCGCATGGCGCGACTGATCCTGGCAATGGCCGTGGCCGAACCGCTGCGCGAGCGCGTGATCGGGGTGGTGGCCGAGGATACGCCGGTGGATGTGCACCTGCGTCCCGCGCTGATCGACCTGCACCGCCCACTGGGCATTGCGGTTGAAACCGCAAAGTCCGGCCACCCCGGCATGCCCATGGGCATGGCCGACATCGCCGAAGTGCGGGAAGCCGTGGATTTCCTGCGCTATTACGCCAAGCAGGCACGCGAGCAGTTCAGCCACGCCGAGAAGCTGCCCAGCCCGACCGGCGAGTCCAACGAACTGCAG
>NZ_JBHHMJ010000706.1:0-11000 GCF_042136455.1 Stenotrophomonas sp. 3diitr2024 | reverse complement strand
CAGCGCATTGACCGCACCATCGATGTGTTCGTGCGCGAAGGCCTGCTGCAGAACGTTAACGATGACGACGGCGGCATCCTGGCGCGCAACACCGGGCAGACCGACGAGGTGTTCCGCCTGCGGGCGACCCGTGCTAAAAATCGCCCGCCCATCGCTTAGATCGATCCAAGACGACGCTGCGATGGCCGGGAGTTGGGGGAGCAGCAACAGGACGTACCAGGCCACGCGCGCGGCGCCACTGGCAGTTGCTTGGCGACAGCGACAAAGTCACTTCAAATTAGATCGATTCAAGTTGTCCGTGCCACGTCACCGGATCAATCCATGAGAGAGGGAGAGATGGGAATGAAGCATTCAACACGTACGCATGGCCAGGACGCATTGTCGTTGGCCATCGCGCTGGCCTTGGCCGCCGCCGTCATTCCGGGTGGCGCCGCCGCGCAACAGGCCGCTTCCACCGGCTCGCAGGACGCCACCACCCTGGACAGCGTCCAGGTCACCGGCTACCGCTACGCCATTGAAAAGAGCCTCGAGCAGAAGCGCGACGCCAACGCGGTGGTCGAGGTGATCACCGCCGAGGACGTCGGCAAGTTCCCCGACAAGAACGTGGCCGACGCACTGCAGCGCGTGCCCGGCGTGGTCATCACCCGCAGCGGTGGCGAAGGCAAGAGTGTCAGTGTGCGCGGCCTCGCGCCGGACCTGACCCTGACCCAGTTGAACGGCAACTTCGTCGCCTCGTCGGAGACCAACAACGAAGCGACGCGCTCCTTCAACTACACCCTGCTGCCATCGAACATGTTGTCCAGCGCGGAGCTGTTCAAGTCGCCGGAAGCACGCATCGACGAAGGCGGCATCGGCGGCACGGTCATCCTGCATACCCGCCGCCCGCTGGACATGGAATCCAACTCCGGCTACGTGAACCTGGAGGGCACCACCTCCGATACCAGCCACGATGTCGATCCGCAGGCGTCCGCGCTGTACTCGTGGCACAGCAAGGATGAGCGCTTCGGCGTCCTCGTCGGCGTGACCCAGCAGAAGCGCACCACCCGCACCATGGAAGCCAGCACCGAGGACTACCAGTGGTACGGCAATGGCACCACGGCCCGCGATGCCAACGGCAACCTGCTGGAGCAGGATGGCATCCACTACTGGTGGGGCCAGTCCGGCTTCAACAACCAGGCTGGCAAGAACTACAGCGAATTCTTCATGCCGACCTCGGTGAACTTCGCGGTGAAGGAAGAAAAGCGCGAGCGCAAGGGCGGCCAGCTGACCTTCCAGTTCAAGCCGGTCGACAACGTCACGATGACCGCGAACTACTTCCGCTTCGAGCTGCAGGGTGACTACACCCAGAACATGCTGAAGGTGCCGGAGTGGAACCTGGCCCGCTACAACCAGGACGGCAACTGGGCCGGCGGCCGCCTGCTCAACGGCCTGGATTTCGACCCGAGTGGCAGCATCGTCACGGGTGCGCAGTACCAGAAGCTGGCCGGAAAGACCTATTACTGCAGTGAGGAAGAAGCAGCGGCAGCCGGCCTGGAACCCGGTGGCTGGGGCCCGGACGACTGCACCATCCCCACTCCGCAGCTCACCGGTGGATACAGCAAGGAAAAGGCACTGTCGCAGACCGCCGACCTGACCATCGACTGGGATATCAGCCCGCTGTGGAAGGCCTCGTTCACTGGCGGCCGCACCTGGTCCGAAGGTGGTCCGTCGATGAATTTCCGCATGTCGGCCAAGCCGCGCCGCAAGGTTGGCAACCAGTGGCAGTCCGGCAACCAGTACACCGCCTGGGACCTGACCGGCACGCCGTCGGTGCAGTTCTCGCCGGACCTGCAGCAGCAGTTGATGGCGGGCGTGGCCGAAGTCGATACCGGCTCGACCGATTCGTCGTGGATGCAGACCGAGGTCAAGCAGAACTACTTCCAGGCCGACGTCACCAAGCTGTTCGAGGCCGGCTGGCTGGATTCGATCCAGTTCGGCGCCAAGTACCGCGATGGCAAGGTCCACCGCAACACCGGCAACACCTATTGGGTGTGCCCGGGCCTGGATCCGTCCGACTATGACAACAACCGCTACCAGGCCGGTTGCGATCCGACCGCAGGCGATGCGCAGCCGGGCTTCTTCCTGTCCAACCCGATCAGCAACATCACCGGCGCGTTCAACGCCAACGTGTTCCCGGGCATCAACTACCCGGCCTACATCGACTACCTGAACAAGACCTACGGTGGCTCGCACAACCGCACCGAAGAAGACTTCGTCTACGACGTCAACGAGAAGATTTATTCCGGCTACTTCCAGGCCAACTTCCGCACTGAGCGGGTACGCGGCAACATCGGCGTGCGCGTGGTGCGGACCAAGCAGTTCGCCCAGTCCAGCGATTCGGTCGAGCGCTTCAACGACTATTTCGTCGACAACGCCAGCGGCGCGCCGATGAGCTGCGATGATCCGGCCGCCGACCCGAACCTGCGCTGCCAGGGTGGCTTCGTCCGCCTGCCCGACCCGCAGGTGCGCGACAAGGTGTATGCCCTGTCGTCGCTGGAAAAGACCTATACCGACGTGCTGCCCAGCTTCAACATTGCCTGGGACATCACCGACAACCTGGTGCTGCGTGGCGCGGCGTCGAAGGTGGTCGCGCGCCCGAGCTACACCAGCATCGCCTATCCCGGTGGCCTGCGCTACATCAGCGAAGAGTACGCCAACGACCGCCGCGTCACCGGCGGCACCGACACGCCCGGCTGGTACGGCTCGGGCAGCAACAAGGCGCTGGAACCGTTCAAGGCGGTCCAGTTCGACCTGGGCCTGGAGTGGTACTTCAAGCCGGGCGCGGTCGCAGGTGTTTCGCTGTTCCGCAAGAACGTGGACAACTTCACCGTGCCGGTGGTGCGCGACCAGCAGATGAACGTCGGCGGGCAGTCGGTCACCGTGCAGAAGTACGAGACCCAGGCCAATGGCCGCGATGGCGTGTCGCAGGGCGTGGAACTGTATGGCCAGTACACGTTCGACTTCGGACTGGGCGTGCAGGCCAACTACACCTACAACGACACCAACCTGGCCTCGATCGTGCTGGATGGCGAGGAAATCGGCTCCTCGCCGCTGGTCGGCAGTGCCAAGAACCAGGCCAACGTTACGGTGTTCTACGAGAACGACAAGTTCCTGGCGCGCGCCTCGTACAACCGTCGAGGTGAAGTGGTCGGCGGCCTGAACAATGGCATGACCACCTACACCAAGCCTTACAGCCAGCTTGACCTGAACGTGGCCTACAACCTCACCCCGGACTGGACGGTGACCGCGGCCGTACTGAACGCCACCAAGTCCGAGCTGCGCAGCTACATCGGCAACGACAGCCAGGCCCGCCTGCTGTCCAATCTGTACGCCGGGCGCCAGCTGTATTTCGGCGTGAACTGGAAGTTCTGAGGCAGCGCCGGGCCTGGCCCGGCGCAGTCTTGCCCGCCCCGACGGGAATGGTCCTCCACGGCAGCCGCGCTGGTACAGGCGGCTGCCGTTTTCATTTGCCTGCACCGCCGTTCAGCCACCTGCTTGACCCTGCCATCGTTGGAAGGTGCACACTGGTTTCACCTCACGAGCACCGAAGGAGCTACAGATGGAATTCCATGTTGACGGCATGACCTGCGGCGGCTGCGCGCGCAGCGTGACCCGCGCGATCCAGCAGATCGATCCGAGCGCCAGTGTGGTGGCCGATCCGCCGACCGGCCTGGTCAAGGTGCAGACCACCGCATCACAGGAGCAGGTGTTCGCCGCGCTGAAGGATGCGGGGTTCCCGCCGCGCACTGCCTGATCCCCTGCTTTCTGCCACAGCGGAGCCCGCCCCCTGCACTGTCACTGGGCGGGCTTTTCAGTGCATGCGAACATGAAAACTCAGTGCTTGCGTGCGCGGCGGCGCACCGCGCCGGTCTTGGCCGCTTCCACCGGCAGCGGAGCCTCATCGTCTTCACCCAGCCGCTGCAGGATCGGGCATTCCGGGCGCTCATCGCCGGCACAGCAGCGGATCAGCGATTTCAGCGTGTCGGCCATCTGCCGCATGTGCTCGATGCGCTGTTCCAGGTCGGCGATGTGCTGCTCGGCCAGCTGCTTGACGTCGGCACTGTGGCGCGACGTGTCGTTCCACAGGCCCAGCAGGTCGCCGATCTCGGCCACCTTGAAGCCGAGATCGCGCGCGCGGCGGATGAAGCGCAGGCGATGGATGTCGGCCTGCGAATACGCCCGATAGCCCGACTCCGTTCTATCCGCCGCAGGAATCAGGCCGATCTGTTCGTAGTAGCGGATCATTTTCGCCGACACGCTGGAGGCCTTGGCGGCGTCACCGATATTCATGCGATTCTCCTTCAGTGGGTCGCAACGGCGGCATCCGCCATTGGCGGCTGGAAGCGGCGCAGGCGCAGTGCGTTGCCCAGCACGAACACACTGGACAGCGCCATCGCACCGGCCGCGAACACCGGCGACAGCAGCACGCCCCAGGCCGGGTACAGCACCCCGGCGGCCACCGGAATCAACGCGGTGTTGTAGGCGAAGGCCCAGAACAGGTTCTGCCGGATGTTGCCCAACGTCGCCTTCGATAGCGCAATGGCGTTCGGTACGCCCTGCAGGTTGCCCGACATCAGCACCACGTCGGCCGATTCCACCGCGATATCGGTGCCGGTGCCGATGGCCAGGCCGACATCGGCCTCGGCCAGTGCTGGCGCATCGTTGATGCCGTCACCAACGAAGGCGACGTGGCCGTGCGTGGCCTTCAGCCGGCGCACTGCCTCGACCTTGCCTTCCGGCAGCACCTCGGCCACCACTTCATCGATGCCGAGCTGGCGCGCGATCGCCTGCGCGGTCCCGGCGTTGTCGCCGGTGATCATCGCCACCTTCAGGCCCAACCGATGCAGTGCCGCGATCGCTGCCGGGGTGCTCGGCTTGATCGGATCGGATACCGCGATGATCGCAGCCAGGCGACCGTCGATGGCGGCATACAGCGGCGACCTGCCCTGCGTGCCGAGTTCCGCCGCCAATGCTGCGAATGCAGTGATGTCCACGCCCAGGTCGCGCATGAAGCGATCGGCACCGACCTCCACGCGTGCACCCTCGACACTGGCCCGCACGCCCATGCCGGTGACCGATTCGAAGTCGACCATGTCCGGCAACGTGATGCCCTGCCCGGTCGCGGCATCAACAATCGCGCGGGCGATGGGATGCTCCGAGCGCGACTCCACCGCGGCCACTGCCGCCAGAACCCTGTTGCGATCGAAGCCGGCAGCAATCTCCAGGTCGGTCAGGCGCGGGCGGCCTTCGGTGAGCGTGCCGGTCTTGTCCACCGCCACCACCTGCGCGTCCTTCAGCAGCTGCAGTGCTTCGCCCTTGCGGAACAGCACGCCCATTTCGGCGCCACGACCGGTTCCGACCATGATCGAGGTCGGCGTGGCCAGGCCCATCGCGCACGGGCAGGCAATGATCAGCACCGCCACCGCATTGACCAGTGCAAAGCTCAGTGCCGGCGATGGACCGAAGATCAACCAGACCGCGAAGGTCGCCAGCGCGGCCAGCATCACCGCCGGCACAAACCACAACGTGACCTTGTCGACCACCGCCTGGATCGGCAGCTTCGAGCCCTGCGCCTGTTCGACCATGCGGATGATCTGCGCCAGCAGGGTCTGCGCGCCCACGGCCGTGGCCCGCACCGTCAATGCGCCCTTCTGGTTGACCGTGCCACCCACCACGCTGCTGCCCGGCAGCTTCTCGACCGGAATCGGCTCGCCGCTGATCATCGATTCATCGATGTAGCTGCGGCCTTCAACCACCTCGCCATCCACCGGCACGCGCTCGCCCGGGCGCACTTCCACCAGGTCGCCGCTCTGCACTTCATTGATCGGGATGTCGACCGCGCGGCCGTCACGGATCACATGGGCCACCTTGGCCTGCAGGTTGACCAGGCGCTTGATCGCTTCAGAGGTGCGGCCCTTGGCCCGGGCCTCCAGGAAGCGGCCGAGCAGGATCAGCGCGACGATCACCGCCGCCGCTTCGTAGTAGACGTTCACCGTGCCCGGCGGCAGCAGCCGCGGTGCAAAGGTCGCTACCACCGAATAGCCGAACGCCGCGGCGGTGCCCACCGCCACCAGCGAATTCATGTCCGGCGCCAAACGCAGCAGCGCCGGGAACCCCTTCTGGTAGAAACGGCGGCCCGGAATGGCCAGCACCAGCGCGGTCAGCACGAACTGCAGGTACCAGCTGGCCTGCATGCCGAGGGTGGACATCACCCATGCGTGCATGCCGGGGATCAGGTGCGAACCCATTTCCAGTACGAACACCGGCAGTGCCAGCGTGGCCGCCACGATCAGGTCGCGCTTCAGTTCGGCGCGCTCGGCATCCTTCTTTTCCGCAGCCTGGTCATCGGACTGCGCACCCGCCTCGATCACACGTGCGTCATAGCCGGCCTTGTCGATCGCGGCGACCAGCGCAGCCACGTCCGCCATGCCACGCACTGTGGCGCGCTCGGTGGCCAGGTTGACGCTGGCCTGGCTGACGCCGGGCACGGCCAACAGCGCGCGTTCGACACGGCCCACGCAGGAAGCGCAGGTCATGCCTTCGACCGCCAGTTCGGTGGTCGCTGCGGGCACGTCATAGCCCACCCGCTCCACTGCCTGGACAAGCGCCGCGCGATCCACCGGGCCCGACGGACGAATGTCCGCCCGCTCGGTGGCCAGGTTCACCGAGACACTGCCCACGCCCTCGACCTTGGACAGTGCTGCCTCGACCCGGCCTACGCAGCTGGCGCAGGTCATGCCCTCGATGGGCAGGCTGATGGTGGAGGGGCTGGCGGGGGCGGCAGCGGCGCGCGGCGTGCTCATGATCGGATTCCCGGGTTTCCTTCTGGATGCGGACAGGCTAAACCTTGCCATCGTGGGAAGGTCAAATCCAGCCTGTCCGCATGCCTGAAGGGGGCGCCGCCCCCGGTGTTCCGTTTCCGCATCCACGCATGGCGTGGATCTACCGGCGGAGGCCGGTCTCCTCAGAAGGTGAACACATACTCCAATGCGAACTCGCGGCCGACCGCGCTCAGCAACCGGGTCGGGGCGAAGTCATAGTCCAGCTTGTACGGGTCCTTGTGGTTCCAGCTGGCCGAATTGAACACGTTGTTGACGTAGACATTGACCTTGGCGTGCTCGGTCACCTGGTAACCCACGTTGACGTTCCAGGTGATGAACGGCCCGACCCGGCCGAAGTAGCGCGAGGTCTGCTGGCCCGCGTTGGGGTTCGGGTTCACCGAGCCATCCGGCAGCTGTGCCGGTTCCAGGCAGTTCAGCGACGGACTGTCACTGGGCACGTAGCCGTCGGCGAACGGCAGGCAACCGCCGGGATTGTCCAGGCGATCGGTGCCCCAGTGATAGCGCACGCCCGGCACCGAACCCACGCGGTCGGCATAGACGTTGGCGTTCCAGTTGCCGCGCTGCCAGGCCAGGCTCGCGCGCAGCTTGCTGCGCAGGTCTCGGTCGCGCCGTTCCGGGTTCGGGTCGTTGGCGTAGCGCTGTTCCTTGGTCGAGATCTGGTTGGTGTAGTTCAGGCCCAGCTGGAAGCTGCCCCACTGCGCGGTTTCCAGGCGATAGCGTGCAGTCAGGTCGATACCGCGCACTTCCCGGCTGGCCAGGTTGAACGGGCCGCGCTCGATCGACACCAGCCGGCCGCTGCTGTCACGGTTCACGCGGGCCAGGATGCCGGCGCAATAATCGCCACCGGCCGGATTGGCCCACGGCGTGCCATCGATGTTCTTGCCGGTCAGGCAGCCGGCCTCGCTGGCCAGCACCTCGTCGGCGCCGACGTCGACGATCATGTCTTCCAGCTTGATCGCCCAGTAGTCGGCGCTGACCGACAGGTTGGGCATCACGTCCCAGACGAAGCCGACCGACCACGAATCGCCGGTTTCCGAACGCAGCAGCGGCGTGCCACGCCGGTTCACGTCGAAGGTGTACCAGACATCGGTGTTGCCCACGCCACAGTTGTTGACCAGGTAGGCACCGCTCTGGATGCAGCGCAGGCGGTCATAGGTCTGCACTTCGGAACTGCTCGGCTGGCCCAGCAGATAGTGCATGTCCGGCGCGTGGAAACTGGTGGCGTACGAGCCACGCACCAGCAGCGATTCGACCGGGCGCCATTCCAGGCCGACGTTCCAGGTGGTCTCCTTCTGGCGGCCGATATCCAGCGTTTCACTGCTGTCATCGGCCTTGTAGTTGCCATAGCGGTCGTAGCGGGCGGCCGCGGTGGCCGTCACGCTCTCCAGCAGCGGGATCTTGAACTCGACGCCGGCCGAGTAACGGGTGCGCTCGCCGCCACCGCGATCGACGTTCTGCAGATCGAAGTCGATGCCGGCGCGCGGGTCCGGGCTGAGGTGATAGCCCTGCTGCGCGACTTCGGCCACGGCGGCGAACGAGATCGGGCCGGCCCAGCCCTGGAACAGTTCGCCGGTGATATCCGCCGAGGCCTGGTTGACCCACGATGACGCGCGGTTCCTGGCGACCGTGCCCATCTGCCAGTACTGGTCCGGCGTGAGCGGATTCCACCAGCGCGATTCGTTCAACGCGTAGATCGCCTCGCCATCGGCGGTGGTACCCAGGCGCGGGCCGAGGAAGTAGTCGTACGATTTCTGCTCGTCGACAACGTTCTGCCGCTCTTCCACGCGGTAATAGGAACGCCCCACCGTGGCGCTCCAGTCAAAGCGTTCGGCAAGACGTCCACGCAGGCCTGCGCTCCAGTCCCAGGACAGCTCGCGGTTGGTGTTGCGCAGGGTATCCAGGCCACCGACTTCGTTCGGAGTGAACTGGCGCACGCCCAGGATCGGACGGTTGCGATTGGCATCCCAGTAATAGCCGTTGTCGTCGTCGATCAGCGAGACGCTGGGCGGGTTGGTGCCCCAGATCGCTTCGGAGTGGTACACCGCCAGGTTGGTCCAGGCCTGCAGGTCGCTGCTGAAATCGAAGGTGGCATACAGGTTGCCGGACACGTTCTCGGCACCACCGGTCAGCAGCCAGTTGGCGTAGTCGGCGCTCATGCCGCACAGGCGGCCGGTGTTGGTGATGCGGTTGGCGGCGTAGTTGTAGACCAGTCGATCGGCCGTGTAGTACTCACCGTCGAACTTCTCGCAGGTACCGGTGGGCGGCGCCAGGCGCTGGCCCGTCGTCGGATCGATCAGCGCCAGCCCGGCCGTGGGACGGAAGCCGACCTTGCGCTGCTCCATGTTCCAGGACGCATACGGCGCATCATCGGCATCGTCCATCTGCGGGCGGTCGCGGCCGAACAACGGATCGCGCTTGGTGTACTGCAACGCATAGGTCACGCTCCAGTTGTCACCCGTTTTGCCGCCGGCCCATGACAGGTCCCAGGTGTCGCGCCCGCCTTCGGTGGAGGTGCCGCCGCGCACGCGCACTTCGTCGCCGTCGTAGTTGGTTTTGAGGATGACGTTGACCACGCCGGCGATCGCGTCCGAACCATAGATGGCCGAGGCGCCGCCGGTCAGTACTTCGATGCGTTCCACCGCTGCGGCCGGAATGTTGCCGTAGTTGGAGAAATTGGTTTCACCGCCATACGGCAGCGGGTAATCGGCCACGCGACGGCCGTTGACCAACAGCAGCGAGCGGTTCGGGCCCATCCCGCGCAGGTTCAGCCCGCTGGCATTGGGCGTGTGCGAACCCCACTGCGAGGCGGCTTCGACGGTACCGGTCGCTTCGGTGAGCGTCTTCAGCGCGTCGTACACGCTGACGAAGCCCTCTTTCTGGATCTGCTGCGCGGTGATCACGTTGACCGGGGCCGGGCCTTCGACACTGGCGCGCTTGATGCGCGAGCCGGTGACGGTGACCGCGTCGAGATCCTTGGTAGACGAGCTTGAGGCTTGCTGCGCATTGGCAGCCAGGGGAAGCAGGGCCAGGATCAGGGCCTGGGACAGCAGGTGGCGACGCTTGCGAACGGACTGAGCCATGGGTGGTTGCTCTTGGAAAGTGTGGACGCGCGGACAGGTGGTGGCGTAGCACGACGGCTGATCCGGGTGCCGGGATCGGTTCACGACCGTCCCAGCCCCCTCCCCTGTGGATCGATCCAAACTAAAGCACAGCTGAACCACGCCGGGCATGCGGCGATGCAGCAACACCCTACGCAATGCCGCTATCAGCCGCAGGTATCAAGAACAATCAAAGGGTTGCGAAACATCGCTGAGAGAACAGCGCACACGTCAATGACACGATCGCGACAACCGCGCGCGGAACGGTTTTGTCCGCCCTCAGCGATTCCCCTCACCCGATCGAGTCGGGACGAAGCGGTCATTTCGGAGGGTGTAGTGGCTCGACGCATCGCCTCCGGGTCCGATACCCCACCACTCGATGGTGATCCCGTCGCCCTGCCAGATGACCGAGGAAAAGTCGGATTCACTGTGGGGCCGCCCTGAGTTCTGGCTGGCCAGAGACAGGGCCTCAAGGCAGCTGCTGATCCGTATCCTACCCCGCTCCACGGGCTCCAGCGGCATCACTTCGTAGACGAAGAGATGGATCTCGCGCCCAGCGCCGCAAAGGCCCATCGGGTTATCCGCGTTGGAATCGAATGCCTGATACAGCGCGCGAAAACGCCTCGCCCCGATTCGATGTGCACGCGTGTCGAGGAACGCGCCCCGCGCGGTTGGCTCAAGCCTCACACCAACCATTTCGGGGTCAACCTGCAGGTCCTTGTCGGCAGCCACCTCCCGCACCCACTCCGGTGCCTGCCCTTCACGTGCGCCGATTGCAATGGCTGGCACCGCGCAGACAAGCAGCAGGAACGGTCGAAACATGCGTGAATTCGTTGGCGAACGACGGTATGAACCACTATCGGCAATCACCGACTGCGCCGCCATGCGACGGCGCACCAGCGTATCCATTTCAACGACTTGGCCTGCCGCCCTAGCCGTTCGAACGTGCTGTAAGCGTCACTTCTTCGGCCGCAACGATGGGCAGGCCCGGGGTCGGAGCCCTTCTGCGAAGGGATCCGAC
>NZ_JBHHMJ010000676.1:0-1346 GCF_042136455.1 Stenotrophomonas sp. 3diitr2024 | reverse complement strand
GTCCATCACTTCAGGTCGGTCGCCCAGTAGGCCTCGATCTGCTTGACCAGTTCAGCCGGCAGCGGCACGTAGTGCAGCTCGTTGGCCTGGGCCTGGCCGTTCTCGAAGGCCCACTTGAAGAAGGCCAGGGTGTCCTGGTTGCGCTTGGCGTCCTTCGGCTGCTTCTGCATCAGCATGAAGTTGGTTGCGGTGATCGGCCACGCCTGCTCGCCCGGGGCGTTGGTGATGACCAGGTTGAAGTCCTTGGCGCTGGCCCAGTCGGCGCTGGCGGCCGCAGCGGCGAAGGTTTCCGCGCTCGGCTCGACCCAGTTGCCGGCGGCGTTCTGCATGGCGGTATACGGCATGCCGTTCTGCAGGGCATAAGCCAGTTCGACGTAGCCGATCGAGCCCTTGATCTGCTTCACGTAGGACGCAACGCCTTCATTGCCCTTGCCACCGACGCCGTCCGGCCACTGCACCGAGGTGCCTTCACCGACCTTGCTCTTCCACTCCGGGCTGACCTTGGACAGGTAGTTGGAGAAGTTGAAGGTGGTGCCCGAACCATCCGAACGGTGGACCAAGGTGATCTTGCCGTCCGGCAGCTTCACGCCCGGGTTGGCGGCGACGATCGCCGGGTCGTTCCAGGTCTTGACCTTGCCCAGGAAGATGTCGGCCAGCAGGGCGCCGCTCAGGCGCAGCTTGCCGGCTTCCAGGCCTTCGATGTTGACCACCGGCACCACGCCGCCGATGGCCGACGGGAACTGCGCCAGGCCGGCCTGGGCCAGCTCCTCGCTGCTCAGCGGCTTGTCGGACGAACCGAAGTCGACGGTCCCAGCCTTGATCTGGGCGATGCCGCCGCCGGAGCCGATCGACTGGTAGTTGATCTTGGCGCCGGTGCTGGCGTTGTAGTCAGCCGACCACTTGGAGACCAGCGGGAAGATGAAGGACGCGCCCGCGCCGGACACTTCGGCGGTCACCTTGGCACCGGCAGCGGCGGGGGCAGCGGCAGCGCCGGCAGCCGGCTGCTGCGCGGCCTGCTTGTCGCCACCGCAGGCCGACAGGCCCAGGGCGATGGCCAGGGAAAGGGCGGCAAGGCCGGCCGAGTGCAGTTTCATGGTCACTCCATAGCGGGGAAGAGCCGACGTGGTCGGCGGATGCGGCTATGAAATGATGTTTTTGTTACAGCCGTATTACGACCATGACAGAGGTGTCCTGGATCACGTTCTGACAAGGGTTTCACAGGGCTGGCGCCGATCCGGCCGGGGCCCGGAAACCCCGGATCTGCGCACCGATATGACGGCGGGTTGGTCCTTGCAGCGTCAATGCGCGACAGCTCCTTGCCCACGGTAGGTGCGGACCGTTGGTCC
>NZ_JBHHMJ010000671.1:0-325 GCF_042136455.1 Stenotrophomonas sp. 3diitr2024 | reverse complement strand
CAAGCGCACTTGCGAAAAGGCCGGTGTGCTGGCCGAAACCCGCAAGCGCGAGTTCTACGAAAAGCCGACCCAGGAGCGCAAGCGCAAGGCCGCCGCTGCTGTGAAGCGTCAGCTGCGCTGTCGACCAGCGTGCCATCGAGATCGAATACGACCAGCGGATAGGGATACGACAAGGGACGACGCCTGTACAACGTGGGGCCGTCCATTGTACGCCGCGCGGTAGGCCAGCACCTGCTGCGCCGGGTCGTCGGTACGCGCCACTTCCAGCGTGTAGCGCTGGTAGGCCGAGGCCAGGTTGCGCCAGCGGATCCAGTAGTGGTTCCCG
>NZ_JBHHMJ010000669.1:0-441 GCF_042136455.1 Stenotrophomonas sp. 3diitr2024 | reverse complement strand
CCGACGTTCATGTTGAACTGGCGGCCGATGTTGCCGGGTGCGATCTGCGCGCTCACCTTGAACGCGACCAGGGTCAGCAGCAGCGACACGAAACCGACCACGCAGGCGGCGGCGATCTTGCCGCTGACGATCGCGCTGCGGTGAATCGCTGAAATCGAAGCGCCGGCGCAGCCCTTCCACCAGCGTGGTCATCGCCTCGGCCTCGAGGAAATTCGGCGTGCCACCGCCCAGGTGAAGCTGAATGACTTCACGGCCGTCCACCTCCACCCTCGCCTCACTGCCATGGGTGAGCGCATTGCCGATCAGGTTGGCGGCCACCTGTCCCAGCCGATCCAGCAGCGGTTGCGCGTAATAGACGTTGGCCACGCTGGCGCCGGCCGCGACCGCGAGCAGGGTCAGCAATGGGCGGGACATCGATGCGCTCATGATGTAGTTGCAATT
>NZ_JBHHMJ010000665.1:0-522 GCF_042136455.1 Stenotrophomonas sp. 3diitr2024 | reverse complement strand
CCCGACCGTTGGTCGGGCGACAACTGAACCAAGAGCTGCTCGTGCCCAAGACTTTCCATCGAACCGACCGTGTCTCCGCCCAGCTGCGCCGTGAACTCGGCACCCTGGTGCACAACGCCGTGCGCGAGCACGGGTTGCCCTCGGTGAGCGTGTCCGACGTGGAAATCACCCGCGACATGGCCCATGCCAAGGTGTTCGTCACCGCCCTGATGCCGGAACGCTCGGCTGAAGCCGTGGCCGGCCTGAAGGAGCTGGGCTACCGCCTGCGCATGGACCTGGCCCGCGCGATGAAGCTGCGCCACGTGCCGGAGCTGCATTTCCACTACGACGACTCGGTCGACCGTGGTGAGCACATCGACAACATCCTGCGCGACCTGCCCGATACGCTGGCCGCGGAAAAGCGTCGCGGGAGCGACGAAGAATAAGCTAGCGCCGGGCCCATGCCCGGCGTCTTTCCATTCCGGCAACGCGATGCCTGTGCGGGCCGCGCCGCTGCAGCCGAGCATGGCTCGGCTCTACAAC
>NZ_JBHHMJ010000663.1:0-2962 GCF_042136455.1 Stenotrophomonas sp. 3diitr2024 | reverse complement strand
CCCCCCCCCCCCCCCCCCCCCCCCCCCCCCCCCCCCCCCCCCCCCCACCCCCATGACAAGCTCTACGCGACCACCCCACGAGGGGCTGCGCCGTTGGCTGGAATCACACCATCGCGCGAAGAACCAACGCCAGGATCGCAGGCACCGCCTGGATCATGAAGATCCGGCGGCTCACGCTGTACGCCCCATAGCACCCCGCCACCACCACGCAGGCCAGCGAGAACGTCACCAGCACCGGCTGCCCGATCACCAGCCCCACCACGATGCCTGCTGCCAGGAAGCCGTTGTACAAGCCCTGGTTGGCCGCCAGCACGCGCGTGGTCGCCGCCTTCTCCGGCGTGTTGCGGAACGTCTTCAGACCCAGCGGGCGGGTCCACAGGAACATCTCAAGCGCCAGGAAATAGACGTGCAGCAGTGCGATCAGCAAGGTCAGGGCGAGTGCGATCCAGTACATGGGCGGTTCCTTGGACAGGGATGGGGCTCGGAGCCCGGGAAATCATCGGTCGCGCGGCAGTTTCTTTTCTTCGCGCAGTACACCGAACGCGGCTGCGGTCATGCACGCGGCCACCAGCATGCCGCCGATGAACACTACGTGCGAGCCGAACAATGACAGGCCCTTGTGCACCCAGGCAAAGCTCAGGTCCGCACCGCGGTAGACCACGGTGTCGATCGCTGCGCCGGCCTTGTAGCGCCACTGCCGGTCCACGCGCGTGTAGATTGTCTCGCGCGCCGGCTTGGCCAGTGCGAATTCGCTGGCCCGGGTCATCACCTGCACTACCGCGACCATCAGCGGCATCGGCGAGGCCGCCAGCACCGAAAAGCCGATCAGGATCGCGAAACCGGGAATCAGCAGTGCCGGCGCGATGCCGTGGCGCGACAGCAACCAACGGGTCAGGCCCAGCTGCATCAACAGCGCCAGCGCATTCACCGCCAGGTCGATGCGCGAGAAGAACGCGGTACTGGCCGCCGGGTCGGTGAAGGCCGCGCGCACGATGCTGGCCTGCTGGTTGTACAGCAGCGTGCCGACGCCCACCCCGAACACCACCATCACCGCCAGCCAGCGCAGCAGCGGCTCGCGCACGATCAATTTCAGGCCGTCCAGCACGCTGCCGCCCATCGGCTGCTCGCCGGACACCAGCTGCTGCTCGCGTTCGCGCAGCACCGCCCAGTGCCGCAGCCGCCAGATGCACAACAGGCACACGACCAGGAATCCCGCCGAGACCAGCATGAGGTTGGCGATGCCCACGCGCTGCACCAGCGCACTGGTGATCAACGGGCCGAGGAAGGCACCGACGGTGCCCGCCGCGCCAATGTATCCATAGAAGGCCCGGGCCTGCACATTGGAGAACACATCGGCCATGAAGCTCCAGAACACCGCCACCGCGAACAGGTTGAAGACGGTGATCCAGAAGAAGAAGGCCATGCCGCGGCCCGGCACGCCGCTGTCGAACATCATGTAGAAGCCCAGCAGGGTCACGATGAAGAAGCCATACACCGCCGGCAGGAACACCCGTCGTGGGAAGCGGCTGACCAGCCAGCCGTACACCGGCTGCAGCACCAGCATGATCACGAACACGCAGGAGAACAGGAACTGCAGCACGAAGTCCTTCAACGCGACGCCGTGGTTGGCGAACCAGGCGATCAGCACGGGCGGGAACACCGTTTCCAGGTCTGCCGAGGCGGCCATGGCCTCACGCACCGGGCGCAGCACGTAGTAGCCGCTGAGCAGGCAGAAGAAGTACAGGAACGACCACCACAGCGCCGGCGACTCGCGCAGTGCCGCCGTCAGGCCCTGCAGCGGCCCCTTCCCCCGTACCGCACTCACGCGGTGTCCCTCGCCTGAAGACGGCGGTTGGACAGCGGCATGGCAGGCTCCGGGGCGATGAAACGCGTACGTTAGCCAATGCACCGCAACATCGCCAGCGCGACGCGCCTTCCTGCGGGCGGATCAGCTCCGCTGATCAGCCCGGGATGACACGTTCCGATACATGCTTCCAGCGCCTCAAATTCCAAATTTTTCAACGAGATGCGCATTCATCTTCGCTTTGTTTGTGCACAAGGGAAAAGCGGCGCTAGAATCGCCATCAGCAGTCGCGCACGGGTCCAACCGATGAAAAAGAACAGCCTGCGTCGCCCGATCCGTTCGGCGGCCACCGGTTTGCTGGGCATGCTGATGCCCGTTGCCTTGTCCACCACCGCGCAGACACCGCCGGCATTGCCGCCGATGCCGACCAACATCGAATCCGCTGCGGGTCCCACTGTCGCCCACACCCAGCCGGCGGCCTACCGCACCGGCCTGGTGCCGCGCGTGCAGGCCCCGGCGCCCGGCTTCAACGTCGCCAACATCGAATCGATGGCGCAGCAGCTCACCTATGGCGAACGCGTGCCGGGCATGGCCGTGGCGATCGTGCAGGGCGGCCGCATCCTCAGCGCGCGCGGCTATGGCGTCACCGACGTCAACAATCCGCTGCCGGTCGATGCGCACACCGTGTTCCGCCTGGCCTCGCTGTCCAAGGCCTTCGCCGGCACCATGGCCGGCCTGCTGGTCAACGACGGCACGCTGCGCTGGGACAGCAAGGTCACCGACTACGTGCCGGGCTTCCGCCTGAACTCGCCGGAAGCCACTGATCGCCTGACCGTGGCCGACGTGCTCAGCCATCGCGTCGGCCTGCCATACAACGCCTACGACCGCGACATCGAAGGCAACGCCGAGTACTACGCGCTGACCCAGAAACTGGCCAACACCAGCCTGAAGTGCCTGCCTGGCGACTGCTATGCCTACCAGAACGTAGCCTTCAGCCTGATCGGCGATGTCGTCTACGCGGCCTCCGGCAGCTTCTACGAGCAGTCGGTCGAGCGCCGCATCTTCAAGCCGCTGGGCATGAACGATGCCAGCCTCGGCCTGGCCGGCATCCAGGCCAGCTCGCGCTGGGCGCGTCCGCATGTGCGCAGCCGCAACGGC
>NZ_JBHHMJ010000650.1:0-2238 GCF_042136455.1 Stenotrophomonas sp. 3diitr2024 | reverse complement strand
GGCCTCGACCTGGTGGGCGGCCACGCGCTGCTCGGCCACCTCCAGCGCATGCGGCAGTCGCACGCGTGCCCGGCCCATCGCCGTTCCTCGCGCGGCGCCGATTACGTGCGCGAGACGCTGGTGGGCGAGGGCTTCAACATCCCGGGCGAGCAGGTCGAGAAGATCCTGGCGTTCGTGGCCGTTGGCGGCCTGGCCGGTACGCGGCATCGGGTAATCATCCAGGCGATCGATCAGGCGGGTCTGCAACCCGGCTTCGCGGGCGGCATCCAGTTCTTCCACCACATCGGACAGGAACAGGATCTCGCCGGCCGCTACGCCGATGGCCTGCACGATGCGGCGGTAGCTGTCGGCCTCGCGCTTGCCGCCGACTTCGGTATCGAACCAGCCCGACACCAGCGGGCTGAGGTCGCCGGCGTCGCTGAAACCGAAGAACAGCTTCTGCGCCGGCACCGAACCGGAGGAGTACACGTACAGCGGCAGGCCGGAAGCGTGCCAGCCCTTCAGCACCGGCGCCACTTCCGGGTAGAAGTGCGCGGTGTAGTCGCCACGGCGGTATCCTTCGTCCCAGATCAGCCCCTGCAGCGCCTTCAGGGCGGTGTGCTTGCGGTCCTGGTCGATCCAGCCCTGCAGCGTCTCGGCCACCAGATTGTCCTGGCAGGCACCGCCGATCTCGGTAGCCACCGCGTCCAGCCAGCGGCGGACTTCAGGCTGCTGGCCATGCTCGGCGACAAACGCGGGCAACGCCTTGCGCGCATAGGGGAACAGCACGTTCTTGACGAACGAGATGCTGCTGGTGGTGCCTTCGATGTCGGTCAGGATGACGCGGGCTTGCATGGATCAGGACGCCTGGGTGGGTACGTAACGAGGGAACTTCTGCGCGATGTCGGTGCCGGTGAAATGGCCGACCCAGCCGTCCGGCTCGGTGAAGAAGCGGATCGCCACGAAGCTGGGTTCCTCGCCCATGTCGAACCAGTGGGTGGTGCCATCGGGCACGGCGATCAGGTCGTCCTTCACGCACTCGATCTCATAGACCTTGTCACCCACGTGCAGGGTGAACAGGCCGGAGCCGGCGACGAAAAAGCGCACCTCGTCTTCCTTGTGGAAGTGCTCGTCGAGGAACTTTTTCCGAAGCTCGGCGCGGTTCGGGTTGTCCGGGGCGATCGAGGCCACGTCCACGCTCTTGAAACCGCGCTCGGCCACCAGGCGGTCGATGTCGGCGCGGTACGCGGCGAACACTTCCTCCTGGCTGGCGCCCGGTGCGACCGGCGCGGTGGCCTGCCAGCGCTCGAAGGTGACGCCGATCTTCTGCAGCTCGGCAGCGATGACCGCGCCGTCCTGGGTGTCCAGCAGCGGCGATTCGGGGCGGATGTCGTCGTAGATGCGCAGTCGGCTCATGGCGGCAGCTTGAACGTCTCGGGGGGAGGACAGGGTAGCAGGGTGGGCGCAGGATGCAGATTCCGGATCGGCATCTGCACCTGTGCGCCGGTTCAGCCGCGCAGCCTGCGCAGTTCCAGTTCGCAGTGGAACAGGAATTCGAAGGCTTCGAGGTGACGGCGCGCCTCGGCCATGTCGCGGCCCCAGGCGTACAGGCCGTGGCCATCGATCAGATAGCCCCACAGGGTCTGCCGGTCGAGCAGGTCATCGACCTGCTTCGACAGCACGTTCATGTCCTGGGTGTTGGCGAATACCGGCACATCGATGGCCATTTCATGGGTACTGTTGCCGGCGAAGGCCTTCAACAGCTCGTAGCCTTCCAGGCGGACATGACCCTGCGGCGCGTACAGGCGCGAGGCGATGGTCTGCACCGGCGAGTGCGTATGCAGCACGCAGCCGACGTCCGGGAAGCGGCGGTACAACTGGGTGTGCAGCAGGGTCTCGGCGGACGGGCGCAGCGGACGGCCGACGGCCTGGCCGTCGAAGTCCACCACCATGATGTCGTCCTCGATCAGGCGGCCCTTGTCCTTGCCGGACACCGTGATCGCGGCGTGGCGATCGTCCAGGCGGTGGGAGAAGTTGCTGCTGGTGGCCGGGGTCCAGCCGGCGTGGGCCAGTTCGCGGACGTTGTCGATCAGCAGCTGGGCCAGTTCGCTCAGTCGCGCGGTGTCGTAGGGGAAGGTGGGGGCGTTCATGCCGGCGATTTTACTGGATTCGGCCAACGGCTGAGCCCCTCGTGGCTGGTCGTATAGAGCGGTTCATGGGCGGGGCGGGGCAGGTGGGCCGTGCAGGGGACGCTACAAG
>NZ_JBHHMJ010000638.1:0-14761 GCF_042136455.1 Stenotrophomonas sp. 3diitr2024 | reverse complement strand
CGAGTACATCACCGGCACCGACCTGGTGGAGTGGCAGCTGCGCGTGGCCTCGGGCCAGCCGCTGCCGCTGCGCCAGGAGCAGCTGGCGATTCATGGTCATGCCATCGAGGCGCGGCTGTATGCCGAAGACGCCGACCGAGCTGCTGTCGCTCTACGCCCGCGGTTTCCGCGTGTGCAAGCTGTTCCCGGCCACAGCCGTGGGCGGCCCCCTCATGCAGCAGCACGATGGCCCCCGGGCGCAGATCCGGCAGCAGGCGGTCGAGCACCCCCTGCGCCGTGCAACCGATGCCGTCGAAGCCGCGCGCGCTCCAGCCGACCCGGACCAGGCCCAGCCGCTGCAGTACCGGCGCCACGAACGGATTGGTCATGCCCACCACCGAGCGGTACCAGCGCACCGGGCGACCGCTTACCGCCTGCAGCGCGTGCTGGCAGCCCTCGATCTCGGCGCGCATCGCCGCCGGGCCCAGCCGCCAGAAGCGCGCCTGCGGGTGGCTGTGGCTGTGGTTGCCCAGGTCGTGGCCGCGGTGCAGGATCTCCTGCACCAGCTCCGGCTGCGCCAGCGCGCGCTCGCCCACCAGGAAAAAGGTGGCATGGGCCTGGTGGCGGTCCAGCAGGTCGAGCACGGCACGGGTTTCCGGGCCAGGACCGTCATCAATGGTCAACCAGACGCTGTTGCCGACATCCGGCAACCGGCTCAGCACCGGCGCATAGAAGCGACTGTTGGGCAGGAACACCGGCACCATGAACAGTGCGTGGCTGGCCACCATCAGCGGCAGCCCCCAGTGCCAGCCCGCCAGGGCCCAGACCAGGATCACCAGCAGCTGCGACGCCACCAGCCAGGGCAGCCAGCGCCAGGGCCGGGTCGGGATGCGATGCAATGTTCCTGCGTTGCTCATCCCCCATGATGCCATGAGGGGTAGAATTGATGGTTCGAATTCCCGGAACCCCGACGTCCATGTCCCTCGATCCTGCCCTGCGTTCGCGCATCGAATCCATCCTCAACGCCAACCGCGTCGTGCTGTTCATGAAGGGCCAGCCGTCGATGCCGCAGTGCGGTTTCTCGGCCAAGGCCGTGGGCGCCCTGCAGGACCTGGGCGTCGAGTTCGCCCACGTCAACGTGCTGGCCGACCAGGAAATCCGTGAAGGCATCAAGGCCTATGGCGACTGGCCGACCATCCCGCAGCTGTACATCGACGGCGAACTGGTCGGCGGCAGCGACATCGTGCTGCAGATGGCCGCCAGCGGCGAGCTGAGCAGCGTGCTGGGGCTGCCGGCACCGGACCGTACCCCGCCGAGCATCACCGTCACCCCGGCGGCCGTGGAAATGCTCAAGGGCGCGCTGGCCGATGCCCCGGGCGCGGCCCTGCAGCTGTCCATCGACGCCGGTTTCCAGCCGAACTTCCAGCTGGCCCCGCACGACGAAGGCGCCATCGCTGCCGAGTCCAATGGCCTGCGCGTGCAGTTCGACCTGGCCAGCGCCCGTCGCGCCAACGGCATCACCATCGACTGGGTGGACGACATCCGCGGCAAGGGCCTGGCCATCGACAATCCGAACGCGCCCAAGCCGGTGCAGGAAATCAGCGTGCGCGATGCCGACGACCTGGTGCGTGCCGGCAACATCACCCTGGTGGACGTGCGCCCGGCCGACGAACGTGAGATCGCCGCCGTGGGCGTGCCGTTCAAGACCTTCGACGGCAACGGCCGCGCCGCGCTGGAAGCCCTGCCGAAGGACACCGCACTGGCCTTCATGTGCCACCACGGTGGCCGCAGCGCGCAGGCCGCCGAGCAGTTCCGCGCCCTGGGCTTCACCAAGGTGTTCAACGTGACCGGCGGCATCAACGCCTGGTCGGAAGACGTCGACAACGGCGTGCCGAAGTACTGATTGACGGCGCGGGGTCAGCGCCCTTTCCTGCGGGAAGCGGATCTGGCCCCCGAAAAAAAAGGGGACGGAGGGGATTAAGTCGTTTGTGGCATAAACGACTTAATCCCCTCCGTCCCCTTTTTCAGCCGGCGAATCCGCCTTCGGCCAGGTAGTCCAGTTCCTCCGGCGAGGGAATGCGCCCCAGCACGGCGTTGCGGTGCGGGAAACGGCCGAAGCGGCGGATGATGTCGCGGTGCAGCTCGGCGTACTGCAGGTATTCCTTGTCGCCCAGCACATCGAACATCGCCACCGAACGGTCCTGGTCCAACGGGTCCTCGGAGTGCTCGAACGGCAGGTAGATGAAGGCGCGCAGCTTCGGCACCAGCTGCAGGTCCAGGCCTTCCTCGATGGCGCGCATGGCGTAGTGCCGGGCCAGGCCATCGGTAGCATAGGAATGGGCAGTACCGCGGAAGCAGTTGCGCGGGAACTGGTCCAGCAGCAGCATCAGCGCCAGTGCGCCCTCGGCACTGCCCAGCCAGTGTTCACGCCCACGCGAAGCGGCGGCGAAATGCTCATCCAGGAACAACTGGCGGAACTGCGCGTCGAACGCATCGTCGCGGGCGAACCACTTCGCAGGGCCCGCTTCTTTCCAGAAATCCACCACTTGCGCGGCAACGTCCATCACCTACTCCCCAGGGCCGGCGCGCCGCGCCAGGCCATCATCATCATTCATCGAAGCGCAGGTGGCGGACCGACTTGCCGTTGCGCCGGATAAGCTTAAGCGCCTCGATACCGATCTGGATATGATTTTCCACGAACTGGGAGCTGACCTTGGCATCGGAGGCCTCGGTCTTGACCCCGTCGGGGATCATCGGCTGGTCCGAGACCAGCAGCAGCGCGCCACTGGGAATGTGGTTGGCGAAACCGGCCGCGAACACGGTGGCGGTTTCCATGTCGATGGCCATGCAGCGCATCGCCCGCAGCCGCTCCTTGAAGGCCTCGTCGTGCTCCCAGACCCGGCGGTTGGTGGTGTAGACGGTGCCGGTCCAGTAGTCGTGGCCGAGGTCGCGGATCATGGTCGAGACTGCACGCTGCAGCGCAAACGCCGGCAAGGCTGGCACTTCCGGCGGCAGGTAGTCGCCCGACGTACCCTCGCCGCGGATCGCCGCGATCGGCAGCACCAGGTCACCCAGCTGGTTCTTGCGCTTGAGGCCACCGCACTTGCCCAGGAACAGCACCGCCTTGGGCATTACCGCCGACAGCAGGTCCATGATGATCGCGGCATTGGGGCTGCCCATGCCGAAGTTGATCATGGTGATGCCATCGATGGTGGCGCTGGCCATCGGCCGGTCCAGGCCGATGATGGGCGCACCGGTCAGCTCGGAAAAGGTGTGCAGGTAGCCGCCGAAGTTGGTCAGCAGGATGTGCTGGCCGAACTGGTCCAGTGGCACGCCGGTGTAGCGCGGCAGCCAGTTGTCGACGATTTCCTGCTTGCTCTTCATGGGCGGTCCGGTACGGCGTGGGGGCCGCCATTGTAGGCGTGCACGGGCCAACCCACACCTGGGCCGGCAACGAAGAAGGGCGGCCCTGCGGCCGCCCTCCTGGTTTCCCTGCGGTAACCGGCGGCTTAGAAGCGCACCGACCAGCGCAGGTTGGCACTGTGGTCACGGCTTTCGTCGCCATACTGGCCGCTATAGCCCAGCTCCAGCTGCTGGCGTGCGGTCAACCATGCCGACAGCCCCAGTTCGGCCACCACCGTCCTGTCAGCCATCGGGGCACCGCTGACCACGAAGCTGTCGCTGCAGGTGGCAAAGGCGAAGCGGGCCGCCGGGTCGCGATCCCCGCTGGCATGGCGGTACCCGACGCCACCGCGCAGGTGCAGCCAGCTGTCCTGCTGGAACGAAGCCTTCAGGCCCTTGTCAAAACGCAGGCCGGCCGTGGTCACGGTGATACGGAGATCGTCCACCTCACCCTGCAGTGCAGCCGCGCCGCCGCGTTCGTTGACGCGCTTCATGTCCACTTCCACACGTGCGAGCTGCAGGTAAGGTTCCAGCCCCGCCTCGGGGCCGCCGAAGCGATAGCTCGCCTCGACGAACGCCTGGCGGGTGCGGCCGTCATAGCGTGCCGCCAGCGTATCGCTGTAACCGGAGAAGGCCAGCTCGCGGGTGCTCTTCACCTCATGCTCGCTCCAGGCCAGGCCACCCCGCAGGCCGAAGGCGCCCCAGTCGTGACTGGCATAGGCCCCCAGGTGCGTATTGTCGACCTTGGCACGCGCACGGCGTCCTTCCTGCTGCTTGGCATCGGTACGGCCGGTACCGGCCAGCATGCCGACCTGCCAGCCGTTGATCTCGCGGTCCACGCCTACCAGCAGGCCGCTGCTGTTGGCTTCGGTGCGTGCGGTGTTGCCATTGCCGTCCAGCGTGGTGCTGCCACCGATGGCCTGTACCCAGACCCCCGTGGCGGCGTCGCCGTCTGCTCCCGGCGCGCGTGCACCGACGCGGCGCGACAGTGCGGCATCACGCACGTAGCGGCTGCCCTCGACCAGGGCCATCGCGGTGGCCGCATGCAGCTCGCCGCTGAGGCCGTCCAGTGCAGCGCCTACCTGTTGAGGGAACAGCAGGGTCAGTGGGCGCGGCAGGCCCTGGTTGACCGCCAGCCGGTCGGCCACAGTGGCCACCGCGCGCTGGTTGTCGGTACTGGCGGCACTGGCGAGCGGATTGCCACGGGTGACTTCAATGCGCGCGCCACCGGTGCCATAGGACAGCCCGAATTTCAGGAACGGCGAGAACGCACTGAAGTCGGTGGTGGCGAACTGGCCACGGATTCCGCCGTCGGCACGGATGAAGTTGAACTGCTCACCCAGGTAATAGGTGCCTGCTTCCGGCAGGGCGATCAGGGTGCCGCCCAGGGTGGCGGTACCGGTGACGCGCAACTGGTCACTGT
This sequence comes from Stenotrophomonas sp. 3diitr2024, assembly GCF_042136455.1. Taxonomy (NCBI): domain Bacteria; kingdom Pseudomonadati; phylum Pseudomonadota; class Gammaproteobacteria; order Lysobacterales; family Lysobacteraceae; genus Stenotrophomonas; species Stenotrophomonas sp. 3diitr2024. Next base: position 9,957 of record NZ_JBHHMJ010000638.1, on the reverse strand, counting down.
GCCCGCCCGGGGCCAGCTCGGCCTGGTACACACCGGTGGCGGTCTGCACGTAGTCGCCGTTGATGGTCAGCGTGCCGATCGAGTTGCCCGGTGCAACGATACCGGCCACGGTGGTATCGCCCAGCTGGCCGATGCCCTTCAGCGTGCCGTTCGGGCCAACGAGGGTGTGACCACCGCTCTGCGTGCCGTTGAACGACAGCACGCCACCGTTGACGGTCAGATCGGAGCCTGCGAGTACCCCGCCTGCATTCACACGACTGTTGCCCAGGCTGGTCAACGCGCTGTTTTCCAGCCTTCCGTTCAATTCGAACGTCCCCTGCGCGGCCACCGAGGTGTGGGCGCCGCGCTGCACACCGTCGAAGATGACCACGCCACCGTTGACGTTCAGGTCGGAGCCATCCAGCACACCGCGTGCGTTGATATGGCTGGAGCCCCCCTGACTGTTCAGCGCAGTGTTCTTCAACGTGCCATTGAGCAGGAAGCTACCGCCGGCCACGTCCACCGCTCCGGTGAGCGTATTGACGCCATCCAGTTCCAGCACGCCCTCGCGCACCAGCGCACCGTTGAAGCTGTTGTCGCCGCTCAAGCGCAGCCAGCCGATGCCGCTCTTGGTCAGCTTGCCGGGGCCGCCGATGTCGTTGGTCCAGTTGTCCCAGGCATCGCCCTCCCACACTTTCAGGCCACCGGCACGCTGGTTCATCACCACGTTGGTGTCCACGCGCAGCGAACCGTAACCCTCGATGGCCTTGGCCAGGTTCAACAGGCCCCAACCGTAGATGTCGTCGATGCCGGGCGCGCCCAGATCGGTGGTCGTGGTCAGCAGCACATCGCGCACCTGCGCGCTGTCCAGATAGGGGAAGCGTTCAAACAGCAGGCCCAGCGCGCCGGTGACGTGGGGCGCGGCCATGGAGGTTCCACTCAGCAGCGCATAGCCATAGGTAGGCACGCGCTGCTGGATGTCCAGGCTGACATTGCCGTTGGCGTCGATGCCGACGCTGCCGGCCAGGCTGGAATCATCACCATAGGCGGTCGATACGATGTCCGAACCCGGTGCGGCAAGGCACCAGTTGGCACTCAGGCCGCACTTGTTGGAGCGATTGCTCAGGGTCAGGTTGGTACCGACGTTGACCACGCTCAACCAGTACGGCTCGATGTCGGCGAATGCGCGCGGCAGCGTGGCGTAGAGGCCGGCGATGGGGCTCTGCGCAGGCGTCGGAATGACCGAACTGGTATTGCCGGCCGCCCACACCTGGATCATCCCGCGCGCACGCGATCCGTCGGCAAAGGTGTTCAGGTACTGGCGGTCGTCCGGGTCGTTGTAGATCGCGTCCATGTCCGTCGCTGTCGTCGGTTCCGTGACCAGGCCCCAGCTATGGTTGATGGCACGCACGCCCTGCGCGTTCATCTGGGCATACAGGTCCTGGAAGGCGCTGACTTTCGGGCCGATCGCGCCCAGCGTCACGACCGAGTAGCCAGTCGCCGTACGCTGCCACTCGCGGATGCTGTCGGAGAACAGCCGGCCAACGGTCAGGTCCGAACCGAAGGACACACCGTGCATGCCGCTTCCGTCCCGGTTCGCCGCGATGGTGCCGGCAACGTGCGTACCATGGATCTCGAACTGCATCCCCGGCTGCACATAGGGGCCCGACTCGATGATCCTGCGGATGTTGTCGGGCACGTTGGCGTTGTACCCGACATAGCTGATCTGGACGTCATCGCCATCACTGGCGAAGCAGGCCGCCGGCCCACGCACTGCGGTGGTGTTGGTGCAGCGCGTGCCGTCAGCCATCAGATCGGCGATGCGGACGCTGCGGTTGTCCTTGCCGGCGAATTCCGGATGGTCCAGACCCGTGCCACTGTCGAACACGCCCAGGCGGATGCCGGCACCGGTCAGCCCGCGCGCATAGGCCACGTCGGCATTGATCGCAGCCAGGCCCCAGTCCAGTTCGAATTCACTGGTGCGCCAGCTCGCAGCATCGCCGGGCCTGCCCATGACCGGCTCCGCGGAAGCACCGACGCTGGGAGCCAGCGCCGCCACCGGAATCGCTACCGAGGGAGCGATCATCGCGGGAGCGGAGGCGCTCACTCCGCCTTGCGCGGCGAACGCCGACTGCAGGCTGCGCTGCAGCTGGTAACGGGCCAGGGCGTCGTCACTGTCCTGGGCCAGGACCGGCAGTGCGGTGGCCACCAGCAAGGAACCGACAATGGCCGACGCCAGCGGCGAGGGCAGGAAGGAACGGCGCGAAACGGTCGAACGGCGGAGCTTTGCAGCAGTCATCGGTTGCGTCCTTGATTCCATGAAAGGTACGGGGCCCGGCTCCGTCGTTGGAGCAGGTGCGTAAGCTGGTGATACAGGTCAGCGCAAGACGTAATCAGCCCATCGCTTCATCCAACGTTAATATTTCCTTCACAAATCCTCCATCAGAAAATTCCTACCCCCCCCCCACGCCCCTGTCCAAGGTCACTTGGCAAGCCACATCGGCCCCGGCTAGCGTCCGTGGATTCATGTTTCTGGTGAGGGGAACTGCATGGCATCGACGTTGTTGCGCACCGGGGTGGCACTGGCGCTGCTTTCATTGAGCACGGCACCGGCGGTGGGCGCCTCGCGCTTCGTCGCCGATCCCTACCCCAGCACCTACCAGGCACACCCCGATGCACCGGTGCTGATCCAGAACGCGACCGTGCTGACCGGCACCGGCCAGCGCCTGGACAACGCCGACGTGCTGCTGCGCGAGGGCCGCATCGTTGCCGTCGGCCGCCAGTTGCAGGCCGATGCTGGTGTCACCCGCATCGATGCGCAGGGCAAGTGGGTCACACCGGGCCTGATCGACGTGCACTCGCACCTGGGCGTGTACCCCAGCCCGGGCGTCGGCGCGCACAGCGACGGCAACGAGATGACCGCGCCGGTCACCGCCAACGTCTGGGCCGAGCACTCGGTGTGGCCGCAGGACCCGGGTTTCGCCACCGCACTGGCCGGCGGCGTGACCAGCATGCAGGTGCTGCCGGGCTCGGCCAACCTGGTCGGTGGTCGTGGTGTGACCCTGAAGAACGTCCCCGCCATCACCTACCAGGCGATGAAGTTCCCCGGCGCGCCGTGGGGGCTGAAAATGGCCTGCGGCGAGAACCCGAAGCGGGTCTACGGCGGAGGCAAGGGCGTCGCTCCGGCCACGCGGATGGGCAACGTTGCCGGTTACCGCGCCGCCTTCATCGATGCCGCCGACTACATCGCCAAGAACAAACCGAAGCCGGCCAAGCGCAAGGGCTGGTTCGGCAGCGACAAGGGCGACAGCGCCGGTGATGCCGGCGGCAAGCGCGATCTCAAGCTGGACACGCTGGCCGGTGCGATCGAGGGCGACATCCGCGTGCATATCCACTGCTACCGCGCCGACGAGATGGCCACCATGCTCGACCTGGCCAAGGAATTCGGCTTCAAGGTGGCCGCCTTCCACCACGGCGTGGAGGCCTACAAGCTGGCCGACCGGCTGGCCGCCGACGGCGTCTGCGGCGCGCTGTGGGCCGACTGGTGGGGCTTCAAGATGGAAGCCTTCGACGGCATTCCGGAGAACATCGCACTGGTCGATCGGCCGAAGAACAGCTGCGCCATCGTCCATTCCGACTCCCCCGAAGGCATCCAGCGCCTGAACCAGGAAGCGGCCAAGGTGATCGCCGCCGCGCGCCGCGCACGCATGCCGGAGATCCCCCCCGAACACGCCATCACCTGGATGACCGCCAACGCCGCCAGGGCGCTGGGGATTGAAGGCCAGACCGGCACCCTGGAGGCCGGCAAGATGGCCGACGTGGTGGTGTGGAACGGCAACCCCTTCAGCTCGTACGCGCTGGCCGAGCAGGTCTTCATCGACGGCCGCCGCCTGTACGACCGCAGCGCACCTGCGGCCACGCCACGTTCCGACTTCCAGCTTGGCCAGGAGGTGCACTGATGGGCGCGTTGAACAAGCGTCGCCGGGCATGGCTCGGCGCTACGGTCATGGTGCTGGCCTGCCTCTCCGCATCCGTGCAGGCGCAGGACCTGCTGGTGCGCAACGCGACCGTACACACGGCCAGCGCGCGCGGCAGCCTGCAGCACGCCGATGTGCTGGTGCAGGGCGGGATCATCCGCGCCGTCGGCAGCGGGCTGTCCGCCCCGGCCGGGGCCAGCGTGGTCGAGGCCGATGGCCGCCCGCTGACACCGGCGCTGTTCGGGGGCATCACCGAGATCGGCATCGAAGAGGTCTCCGGTGAAGCGAGCACGGTCGACAGCACGTTGAAGATCGGCGAACAACCGTTGCGCCCCGAGTTCGATGTCACCCTGGCGTACAACCCGGCCTCGGTGCTGATCCCGGTGGCGCGCCTGGACGGCATCGGCTTCACCGCCCTGGGGGCGGCCACCGGTGGCGGCTTCGTTGCAGGCCAGGGTGGCGTGATGCGGCTGGACGGCAGCGCCGATCCCCTCGGGCCGCGCGCGCTGTTCCTGCGCCTGGGATCGGCCGCAGTGGAGCTGACCGGGCATTCGCGTGCGGCGCAATGGATGCTGCTGCAGCAGATGGTGGACGAGGCACGCGGCCAGGTCGCCGCGGACTCGCCGCATGCGCTGCTGACCCCGGCCGGGCGCCGCACGCTGGGCCGCTACCTGGCCGGCCAGGGCCGCATCGTGGTGGAGGTGGACCGCGCGGCGGACATCCGCCAGCTGCTGCGCTGGGCCGCCCGCGAGCAAGTGAAGATCGCCATCGCCGGTGGCAGCGAAGCCTGGCAGCTGGCGCCGGAGCTGGCCGCCGCACAGGTACCGGTGTTCGTCGATGTGTTGTCCAACCTGCCGGCCAGCTTCGACCAGATCGGTGCCACGCTGGAAAATGCGGCACGCCTGCAGCGTTCCGGCGTGGCGGTCTCGTTCGTGCAGCGAGGCGACGCCTCGCACAACGCCCGCAAGATGCGCCAGCTGGCCGGCAATGCCGTGGCCAATGGCCTGCCCTGGGCCGACGGCCTGGCCGGCCTGACCCGGGTGCCGGCGCAGGCGTTCGGCGTGGCCGACCAGATCGGCAGCATCGAGCCGGGCAAGCGTGCCGACCTGGTGCTGTGGGAGGGCGACCCGCTGGACGTGGCGCACTATGCCGAACAGGTCTGGCTGGGCGGCCGGGCGATGCCGATGCGCTCGCGCCAGACCGAACTGCGCGACCGCTACCTGCAGCGCAACGCGCAGCCCTGACCTCCAGTTATCCAAGGAAACCCGCATGGCCACCCTGCGCTGGTACTTCGACTTCGTCTCGCCCTATTCCTACCTGCACTGGCAGAAGCTGAAGCAGCTGCCCCAGTTCGCACAGATCCAGACCGTGCCGATCGCCTTCGGTGCCGTGCTGCATCACCTGGGCAACCTCGGGCCGGCCGAGATTCCGGCCAAGCGCCGCTTCATGTACCGCCAGCTGCTGTGGACTGCGCAGGCCGAAGGAACACCGCTGCGGTTCCCGCCGGGCCACCCGTTCAACCCGTTGTCTGCCCTGCGGCTGTGCCTGGCCGCCGGTGGCAGCGTGCAGGCGGTAGACGTGCTGTTCGACTGGATCTGGCGCGACGGCAATGCCGCCGATAGCGCCGAGGCCCTGCGCGAACCGGCTGCGCGGCTGGGGATCGAGGATGTCGCCAGCGCCACCGCGGCCCCCGCGGTCAAGGAGCAGCTGCGGAGGAACACCGAGGCCGCCATTGCTGCCGGCGTGTTCGGCGTACCGACCCTGGCCATCGATGACGAACTGTTCTGGGGCAACGACGCCCATCCGTTGATGGCCGCCGTGCTGGCCGATCCCGCCCTGCTGCAGCAGCCCGAATGGCAGCGCCTGGCCGAACTTCCGGTGGCCGTGCAGCGCAGTCGCTGAACAGGGCCTGGCGTGTTTCCCTCGCGCGCCACGCTAGAATTTGAGATAGATTTCACGTTTCCGAACCTACAACCGCCCTGGAGGGGGAGCCGCGGATGCGCATCGGAATCGTCGTCGACTCGGCCTGCGACCTGCCGCAGGACTTCATTACCGAGCACAACATCGTGCTGCTGCCGATCACCGTACGAATCGGTGAAGCGGTTCTGGCCGATCATCGCGATGAGCAGGCCACGCTGAGTTTCCTGCATGCACACGTGGCCGAGCACGGTGCCGAGGCGGAGACCATCCCCTTCAGTGTCAACCAGATCCGCGACCTGTTCCTGCAGCAGCTGGTGATCGATTACGACCACGTGTTCTGCATGACCATCACCAAGACCCGCAGCCCGATCCACGACAATGCGCTGCAGGCCAGCTTCGCCATCCTCAACGATTACAAGCCGGTGCGGCAGGCAGCGGGCTACAACTCGCCGTTCGCCCTGCGCGTGCTCGATACCCAGAACCTGTTCGCTGCGCAGGCCGTGACCGCAGTGGAGGCGGTTCGCCTGCGTGACAGTGGTGCCAGCGTGCAGCAGATCCGCGAACGGCTGGAAGAACTGGCCGGCAATGTGCACGGCTACATGATCACCCGCGACCTGTACTACATGCGCGCGCGTGCACGACACAAGGGTGACCGCAGCGTCGGCCTGCTCAGCGCCGCACTGGGCAGCGCGCTGGACATCAAGCCGGTGCTGCACGGCTACCGTGGCCAGACCGGGCCGGTGGCCAAGATCAAGGGCTTCGACAGTGCCGTGCAGAAGCTGTTCGCGGTGGTCAGCCAGCGCGTGCGTGCCGGGCTGATGACGCCGACGGTATGCGTCAGCTACGGCGGTGAGCTGGATGAGCTGCGCAGCCTGCCCGGCTACGCACAGATGAAGGAGGTCTGCGCCGGCCATGGCGTGACCGTGTACGAATCGGTGATGAGCCTGACCGGCATGGTCAATGTCGGCAAGGGCGCGGTCACGGTGGGTTTCGCCGATGGGCCACATCGGTTCGAGTGATGCCCCGACGCGGCGCGAATCTGCACACCGATTCCACCGTGGTTGTGCCAGCCTTGCCGCACTTCAAGGAGAACTTCATGCCTGCGCAGTACCACATCAGCCTGCCCGATCCGTCCAAGGCCCGCGGCAACGACCCTGACCTGTCCTTCCATTCGCAGGGCGCCGCCGGTTTCGCCGAAGAGCTGCAGGACGCCCTGCGCAGCGGCACGCTGTTCGAGCGCTGGAAAGCCAAGCAACCCGACCCGGATGCGGTGGAACCGCAGTGGGGCGTGACCGATCCGGACGCCACCGTGACCGGCGAGCAGAAGGACCTGCGCATCAACCTGGTCGCCACCACCCGTATCGACAGTGACGTGTTCAAGCAGCGCCTGCGCCTGCTGGCCGGCCACCACTGGGAACTGCGCGACGTGCGTTGAGGCACCCGCCCGCCGGGCATGGCCCGGCGCTTCCGAGGGCTGCTCCGGTAGATGCCAACCCTGGTTGGCGCTTTCCAACCCGCCGCGCATGTGGCTGGCACACTGTGGGAATGAGAAACAGAGATGCCATCACCCGGCCGGGTACGCGCGGCGAGAAGAAGCTGCGCGATGCCCCACGCCGACTACGCGACCTGCAGCATTGGGCTGACTGCTTCAGTGGTGCATTTCCCTCGCCAGAGGAGTTGGGCAGTCAAGCTCGCTACTGGAACTACAAGGTTCCGACCCGAGCCGGTCTGATCGAAGGCCCGGCCACCACCCTGAGAATCCAGCGTGCCTGCGCCCAATCGCTCATCAGCGCCTGCGCAAATCTGATCCAGTCGCGGCCCGCTTCACAAGCTACTGTGCGGGTAACCTGCTGCATCGCCCAGCCAGGGATGTTCTCCAGCGAGATTTGCCTTTACCTGGACGAAGCGTACTTCCAGGGCCACGTCGCCTCGACAGCGGATGGCCAGGTCACCGCCATCACCTCGCGCAGTCTTTCCGCCGAATGGCAGCTCGTCCTACCCCAAGGCGTTGAGGAGCGAGGTGTGCAGGTCAGCATTCCTCCCACCGACCACGATGACGGTCTGGAACAGGAATACTGGTTCTACGGCGAGGTCGCCGACAGGCGTTGGTGAACGAGGACGCAAGCTCGTTCGGCGCTTCCGGGAGGCGCTGCCAACCAAGGTTGGCAACTACCGAACCGCCGGGTAGTGCCCGCCGCTACCCAGCGCGCGGTACAGCGCCATGCGCACGATCGCAGCCCCGGCCTGACTGTACAGCGCGATGTCCTTGGATGGCCGGAACCCCCAACAGGCTGGTCCTGTAGGACCAGCGGCGAGCTGGATTGGCCTGGCCGAACAGGATGAGGCGGTTTTGCGGCAATGGGCAGCAGCGCGTGACGGGCGGGTCTGCTCAGCAGTCCATCGTTCCGTGCGTGCTGCCCTCGTCGTCCAGCACGTGCGCATGCAGGATCACCTGATTGCGGCCGGCACGCTTGGCGGCATACAGGCCGGCATCGGCGTCTGCCAGCAACTGATCGGCACTGGCCAGCGCCGGCGGATGCAGGTAACCCACGCCGACGCTGATGCTGACCGGGCCTTCCGGCAATGGCAGCGCTTCGACCGCTTCGCGCAGGCGCTCGGCCAGCGCCAGCACGCCCGACAGTGGGCTTCCAGGCACGATGACAGCGAATTCTTCACCGCCATAACGCGCAACGCTGTCACTGCCGCGACCTGCGACGCCCTTCAGCACCCCGGCCACCGCCTGCAGGCAACGATCACCGGCCGGATGGCCGTGCCGGTCGTTGAAGGCCTTGAAGTGGTCGATATCCACCAGCAGCAGGCCCAGCTCGGTGCCGCTGCGCCGCGCGCGATTCCACTCGGAGGTCAGCCGCGCGTCGAACTCGCGGCGATTGGCCACGCCGGTGAGGCCATCCTGCCGCGCCAGTTGATCCAGCGCCGCCTGACGCTCCAGCAGATCGGTCTGCAGCAGGACGCTGCGCAGGCCGAAACCAAGGGTGGCTACGACGAAGCCCGCGACGGCCAACGGCCGCGCATGATCGACCACCAGCGTGCCGACCACCAGCAGCAGCAACGGCAGGATGATCGGACCGGCGGCCTGCACCGTCCTCGCCAGCCGCGGGTGTGCCGTGGTGCCTGTGGCCGGCGCCGTGTCCAGCGCCATGCAGGCGATCAGCAGAAAAGGTACGTCGATCAGCAGGTCGTTGAACGCACCGAATGCATCATCGGAGGTGTAGTGGTTGATGTAGTAGGCCACCAGCAGATAGGCCAGTGCGTACAACGCCAGTGCACGGAAGAACCTGCGCCGTTCGGGCACGTCGCCGGCCAGCCACCGCACCACGGCGAACGCGGCGATACACAGGTTCTGGATGTCGAACATGCGCTGCATGTTGGACATGGCATGGGCGTCGACCTCGACACGGGCGGCGAACGATGCGGTGTGCACGAAGAACAGCACACCCAGCAGCGCCGCCATCGCCGCATCGATCAGGCTGATGCTCGGGCGCTCGCGGCGTGCCCGGGCCAGGATGAACACCAGCGGCACGCCATACAGCACGTACAACAACAGGCTGACGCGTGGGGTGAAGTCAGCCCGGCCGGCGCCCAGCGCATCCACCATGTTGAACGTCATGCCACCGGCCCACAGCAGCAGTGCCATCGCGGTAGAACGCCAGCCCAGAGCGGCGCGGTCACGTTGCGCCCGCACCAGGCACGCGGCGGCGGCCAGCAGCGGTGCGCCGGTCAGGAACAGGAAAGAGCCCACGCCCGCCGGGCTCGGCCAGAACGCCACGGCCAGCCCATGGCAGAGCACGTACAGCAGCGCCAGCACTACCGGCATGCATCCCCCCGATCCGCAAGGCCGTCTGAGCGCACGATAGCGCGCCGGCACGCCACAGCGGCGTGATCCACTGCGGCAAAACGACACTCCGCGTGCATCACCATGGTAGTGCCGGCCGCTGGCCGGCCACCCCGTAATCAATGTTGTTGCAATGCGTTGTGTGGCGCGCGACGGTTCCGCTACACTCGCCCATGATTCAATGCGGCTCTGGCCCCCACCGGATCCGCTGGCAGCCTTAAAGCTACC
>NZ_JBHHMJ010000599.1:0-5997 GCF_042136455.1 Stenotrophomonas sp. 3diitr2024 | reverse complement strand
GGCCGCAGGCCGGCAACCTCGTGAACGATTGAAGCATCGCCTGGATGCCGGCCAGCGGCCGGCACTACCCGGGCATCAGCCCTTCAACTGCGCCAGGATCTCGCGGGTCATCGGGTCGGCAACCGCCACATCCTCGCCCTGCAGCGCCGGCAGCAGGCCACTGGCCAGCTGCTTACCCAGTTCGACACCGAACTGGTCGAAGGCGTTGATGTTCCAGATCACCGACTGCACGTACACAGCGTGCTCGTACATGGCGATCAGTGCACCCAGCGCCTGCGGGGTCAGCGCGTCGAGCAGGATCAGCGTGCTCGGCCGGCCCCCCGGGTAGTCGCGGTGCGGATCTTCGCTGCCCTGGCCATTGGCCAGCGCTTCGGTCTGCGCCAGCAGGTTGGCCAGCAAGGCCTGGTGATTGATCGTATAGGGATCATCGTTGTGCACACAGCCGATGAAGTCGGCCGGAACGACGCTGGTGCCCTGGTGCAACGCCTGGAAGAAGCTGTGCTGCACATCGGTGCCCGCCCCACCCCACCACACCGGCACGGTGTCGACGGTGACCGGCTGGCCGTCGCGCTGCACGCGCTTGCCCAGGCTTTCCATCACCAGCTGCTGAAGGTAAGCCGGCAGCAGCGCCAGGCGCTGGTCGTAGGTCATCACCGCGTGCGTGGCATGGCCCAGCAGGTTGCGGTTCCAGATGTCGGTGAGGCCGTGCAGCACCGGCAGGTTGCGCTCCAGCGGTGCATCCAGCGCATGCGCATCCATCTGCGCCGCGCCTTCCAGCAACTGTTCAAAACGTTCGAAGCCGATGGCCAGCGCAATCGGGAAACCGACCGCCGACCACAGCGAATAACGGCCACCGACCCAGTCCCACATCGGCAGCACGCGATCGGCGGCGATCGCGAAGGCCTTGGCGGCGCGCTCCGGATTGGCGCTGACCGCATACAGGCGCTCGCTGCCACCCAGCCAGTCGTGCAGGATCTGGCCGTTGAGCAGCGTTTCCTGCGTGCCGAAGGTCTTGGAGATGAGGATGCCGGCGGTCTTCGCCGGATCCAGCGTGGCCAGCGTGCGCTGCATGGCGGCGCCGTCCACGTTCGACACGAAATGCACGCGCAGGCGCGCACCGCTGACCGGGCGCAGCGCATCGGCGACCAGGCGCGGGCCGAGGTCGGAACCCCCGATGCCGACACTGACCACATCGGTCACGCCGCTGTCTTCCACCGCGCGCACCAGCACGCCCATGCGCTGGCGGATGCCACGCGCGGTGGCATAGGCCTCGGCCGCCACCGGCGCATCGACCACGTCGCCACGCAGCGCGGTATGCAGCGCGGCGCGGCCTTCGGTCAGATTGACCTGCTCGCCGCGGAACAGGCGGGTGATGGCACCACCGACATCACGGTCGGCAGCCAGCGCCAGCAAGGCCTGCAGCGCCGCGGCATCGTATTTCTGACGGGCGAAGTTGACGTACAACGGACCGACCCGCAGCGCCAGGTCCTGCACGCGGCCGGGTTCGGCGGCGAGCAGACTGGGAATGCTTGCGCCCTTCAGGCGCTGGGCGTGGGAGTGCAGCGAGTCGAATCCGTTGTTCGTTGTCATGCGGCCTGGGTCGGGATCGTGTCGTTGGTGTGGGTGATCTGGTTGTTGCCATCAACGTACACCAGCTTCGGCTTGAAGCTGTCAGCTTCCTGCTCGGTCATGCTGGCGAACGCGGCGATGATGATGATGTCACCGACCTGCACGTGGCGCGCGGCGCCACCGTTGAGCGAGACAACGCCGCTGCCGGCTTCGGCGCGGATGGCATAGGTCGAGAAGCGCGCACCGTTGGTCACGTCCCAGATGTGCACCTGTTCGAACTCGCGGATGCCAGTGGCAGCCAGCAGGTTGTCATCGATGGCGATCGAGCCTTCGTAGTTCAGCTCGGAATGGGTGACGGTGGCGCGGTGGATCTTGGTCTTGAGCAGGGACAGGTGCATGGGGGCGCTGCAACGGCAAAGGAAAGAGCGGATTCTAGCACCCGCACAGCGCCGGGCATTACGGCCGGCAACCTGTTCAGGTAGGCGGTGAAACCAGGGGCGGATCCCTTTTCCCCTGGGAAAGGGATCTGACCCCAAGCATCGCGCGGCGCCGCCGGAACTCAGAACTCCAGGTTGTCGATCAGCCGGGTGGTACCCAGCCGTGCGGCGATCAGCGCCACCCGGCCGCCGCCGTCGAAGGTCGGCTCGGCCAGCTCCGGAGTGCGCAGCACCGCGTAGTCAACCTGGAAACCGGCCGCCTGCAATGCGGCAGTGGCCTCAGCCTCGATGCGATCACGTGCCTGCCCGGCCACGTAGCCTTCGCGCATGCCCAGCAGGGTCCGGTGGATGGTGGTCGCGACCGGACGCTGTTCGGCGCTCAGGTACTGGTTGCGCGAGCTCTTGGCCAGGCCATCCTCGTCGCGCACGATCTCCGCACCAACAATCTGGATCGGGAACGACAGCTCGGCCACCATCTGCCTGATCACGGCAAGCTGCTGGTAGTCCTTGCGACCGAACACGGCCACCTCCGGCTGCACCTGCAGGAACAGGCGCGCCACCACCGTGCAGACGCCATCGAAGTGCCCCGGGCGGCTGGCACCTTCCAGCACTTCACTCACGCCCGGCGCGTGCACGCGCGTGGTCTTGTCCACGCCCAGCGGGTACATCGCCTCCACGCTGGGCAGCCACACCGCATCGCAGCCAGCCTGCTCCAGCCCGGCAACGTCGGCCTCGGGCGTGCGCGGGTAGCGGCTGAAGTCCTCGTTCGGCCCGAACTGGGTCGGGTTGACGAAGATGCTCGCCACCACCTTGTCGGCATACTGGCGGGCCAGGGCCACCAGCGAATGGTGGCCCCCATGCAGGTTGCCCATGGTCGGCACCAGCGCCACGCGCAGGCCCTCGCGCTTCCACTGGGCGATCTGCCCGCGCAACGCGCCGAGCTCGTTGAAGGTCTGGATCATTGGGCGTAGGCGTGCTGTTCGTCGGGGAAGCTGCCGTCGCGCACGGCGTCGGCAAATGCGCGGGTGGCACCGGCCACCGAGCCGCCTTCGGCAAGGAAATCCTTGACGAACTTGGGACGGCGATGGCCACTGTCCAGGCCGAGGAAATCGTGCAGCACCAGCACCTGGCCATCGCACTGCGGGCCAGCACCGATACCGATGGTCGGCACATCCACCGCAGCGGTCACTTCGGCGGCGACCGGGGTCGGCACGCATTCAAGCACCATGATGCTGGCGCCTGCGGCGGCCACGGCCTTGGCATCCTCCACCAGCTGGCGCGCAGCATCGCCGCGGCCCTGGATCTTGAAGCCGCCCAGGCGCAGCACCGATTGCGGGGTCAGGCCCAGGTGCGCGCAGACCGGAATCTCGCGCTCGACCAGGTAGCGGATGATGTCGACCTTGAAGCCGGCACCTTCGATCTTGACCATCTCGGCACCGGCCTGCAGCAGCTGCAGCGAGGCATCCAGCGCGCGTTCCGGGGTGGCATCGGCACCGAACGGCAGGTCGGCCACCAGCAGCGCACGCTGCAGCACGCGGGCCACGGCGCGGGTGTGGTAGACCATGTCGGCCACGGTCACCGGCAGGGTCGAATCATGACCCTGCACGACCATGCCCAGCGAATCGCCGATCAGGATCAGATCGACGCCGTTGGCATCGAAGGTGCGGGCGAAGCCGGCGTCGTAGGCGGTCAACATGACCAGCTTCTGGCCATTGCGCTTGGCCTCGGCCAGGGCGGGAACGGTCCAGGGCTTGCTGTCTGCGTGGGTGCTCATGTGCTGATAACCGGGGGAGATAACCCGGTCATTATCACCCTATCGGCGCAATCCCGCAGGCATCCACCCGCACCACTGCATCCCGCACGCTGCCATGACCGGGAATGGCCAGATCAGGCGCGATTTCGGCCAGTGGCACCAACACGAAGGCACGCTCGTGCAGATAGGGATGAGGTACCTGCAGGCCGGGCAGGTCGATCACCTGCGTGCCATACAGCAGCAGGTCCAGGTCCAGCGCGCGCGGCCCCCAGTGCACCGCCGGATCGCGCACGCGGCCAAAGCCCCGCTCCAGCGCCAGCATGGCCTGCAGCAACTCATCGGCCGCCAAGGTGGTTTCGACCGCAGCCACGGCATTGACGAACGGCGGCTGGTCTTCATTGCCCCAGGCCGGGGTTGCATAGAGCCGCGAGGCCTGTCGCAGGCGCGTTCCCGGCAGGCCGTCCAGCGCGGCAATCGCCGCGCCCACGGTCGCGGCCGCGTCGCCAAGGTTGGCGCCGAGGCCGATCCAGGCGAGGGTCATCGCTTACTCGCCCGCCGCAGCAGCACCGGGACGTCGACGGCGACGGCGGCGCTTGCGCGGTGCCCCGCTCTCGTCATCGCCGTCTTCACTGTGCATCGCATCCAGCGACGACTCCAGCTCGCGACCGGACTGCGCCTGTGCTTCGCGCCAGAACTCGACATCCACTGCATGCTCGGACGAAGCGACCTGGCGCAGGCTGAGGAAATCGAACGCGGCGCGGAAGCGCGGGTGGGTCAGGGTACGGAATACGCGCTTGCGCTGGCGCGAGCTGAAGCGCGACTGCAGCAGCCAGATCTCCTGCATCGGCAGCGAGAAGCGGCGCGGCAGCGCGATGGTGCTGAGCTGCTGCACGGTGACCCGGTCGGCGGCGCGGCGCTGCGCCTCTTCCGGTGCCACTCCCTGCTTGAGCAGGGTCGCCTGTGCGCGGCAGAACGCCGGCCACAGCAGCAATGCGAACAGGAACGCCGGCGAGACCGGCTCGTCGTTGGCCACGCGAGCATCGGTGTTGGCCAGGCCCTCGACCAGCATGCGGCGCAGCGCGCCGGTGCGGTTGGACTTCAGCGCCCTGGCGCTCTCCGGGAACAGCACGTCGAGCAGGCCGTAACGCTCAAGGCCTTCGAAGCTGGCCACGCCGTGCCCGGACAGGAACAGCTTGAGCACTTCCTCGAACAGGCGCGCCGGCGCGGCTTCGTTGAGCAGGCCGGCCAGGTGCGGGATGGGCGCGGCGGTACCCTCTTCGATCTGGAAGCCGAGCTTGGCCGCCAGGCGCACCGCACGCAGCATGCGCACCGGGTCTTCCCGATAACGCTGCTCGGGATCGCCGATCAGTTTCATCAGGCGCGCCTGGACGTCTTCGAAGCCGCCGGTGTAGTCGCGCACCGAGAAGTCCTCGATGGCGTAGTACAGGGCGTTGCAGGTGAAGTCTCGGCGGACCGCGTCGTCTTCGATGGTGCCGTACACGTTGTCGCGCACGAGCATGCCGTTTTCCATCTCGCGGTCGCCGCTGCCGTCATCGCTGTTGGCACGGAAGGTGGCGACTTCGATGATTTCGCGGCCGAACACAACGTGGGCGAGGCGGAACCGACGACCGATCAGGCGGCAGTTGCGGAACAGCTGCTTGACCTGTTCGGGCGTGGCATCGGTGGCCACGTCGAAATCCTTGGGTTGGCCATTGACCAGCAGGTCGCGCACCGCGCCGCCGACAAGGTAGGCGCCGAAGCCGGCATCGCGCAGGCGATAAAGCACGCGCAGGGCGTTCGGGCTGATGTCCTTGCGGGAGATCGTGTGCTGGTCGCGCGGGATGACGCGCAGGCTGAACGGTGATGTAGCAGGGGAAATGATGTTGGCGCTTCCGGTTGAAGTTTCGGGATTGCCCAATGGCATCGAGGTGCATATACTAGCGCTCCTGCCTCGGCAGCGACACAGTTACGCTCCCTTCGTCTAGTGGTTAGGACGTGGCCCTCTCAAGGCTAAAACAGGGGTTCGAGTCCCCTAGGGAGCGCCAGTCGCCGCAGCAGGAACCGAAAAAGCCCGCCTTGTGCGGGCTTTTCTGTTTTCCGGGATTTGCATTGGCATCGATCGGTTTGGTCGCAGTAGCGCCCCCCCTGTTCCTGCGTGGGAGGGGGCGGGCCACCCTTTTCTGGACACGCAAGAGCCCATCCATGGTGCTCGATGGCGCCATCCATGGCGCCAACGGT
>NZ_JBHHMJ010000582.1:0-22254 GCF_042136455.1 Stenotrophomonas sp. 3diitr2024 | reverse complement strand
AACGGGGGGGGGCGCGTTCGGTAGTGCCGGCCGCTGGCCGGCAACGTCGACGAACACCTGCAGCCAGGCATGGCCTGGCTCTACTGACGGGCCCGGCGGGAGTATGCTGGCCGCATGCAGACATCCACCGAGCTTGCGCGGCCGATCGACCGCTATTTCGCCAGCTACTCCGACGACCACCGCAACGTGATCAACCAGCGCATCCACGTGGTGGCGGTGCCGGCGATCCTGTGGTCGGTGGTGGCCCTGCTGTGGTGCCTGCCGCCGCTGATCACCTGGTTCCAGTACGGCATCTGGTCGGCGTTCGCGATGTTCAGCGCCTGGTGCTTCTACAACAAGCTGTCGCGCCCCCTGGGCATCGGCATGCTCGTCCAGTTCTTCGTATTTGGCTGCCTGTGCCGCCTGCTGGAGGCCGAGATCGGCCTGCATGCGCTGCGCTGGCTGGCGGTGGGCGTGTTCGTGGCGGCCTGGATCGCGCAGTTCATCGGCCACACGTTCGAGGGTCGCAAGCCCAGCTTCCTGACCGACCTGACCTACCTGCTGATCGGCCCGGCCTGGGTGATGGCGAAGTTCTATCGCAAGCTCGACTGGCGCTACTGATCGCGGGCGGCCGACAGCGGCCGTCGTTTCCTGAACGGGCGAATTCCATCACCCACACTCCACGGTGGCCCTGCCAGCCTGCGCCGGTGACTCGCTCCCCGCTTCCCGTCCGTTGACGGCAGCCCCTGTGCGACAGGGCCTGCGGTCTCCCTGCGTGGGCGTAGGGTGTCCCCCGAGAGCAACCCGGGAGGGACCGCAGGAACGTGATGTTGCGCCGCAGAAAAAATGAATCAGCGAACGTTACATGCAATTGATCGCTGTTCGATGGGTTTCGGCGACATTTCGCAGCCTGTTATTCTCCCTGACCTGCTCGTGAATCATGGATTCCCTGCATGCTCCCCAGCCTGCCCCTGCTGCTGGCCCTGCCGTTCCTGATGGCAGCGGCTGTTGCGGCCTTCCCCCGTAGTTCGCGCTCGACTGCTGCCTGGCTGGCGGCACTGGCGCCGTTGGGCGGGCTGGCCATCCTCGGCTGGCTGACCCCGGCGGTACTCGATGGCCAGGTGGTCCGCACCCTGGTCCCCTGGCTTCCACAGATCGGGCTGGACTTCACCCTGCGCCTGGACGGGCTGGCCTGGATGTTCGCCGGGCTGGTGCTCGGCATCGGCGCCCTGGTGGTGCTGTATGCGCGCTACTACCTGAGCCAGCAGGACAACGCGCACCGCTTCTACTGCTACCTGCTGCTGTTCATGGGCGCCATGCTGGGGATGGTGCTGTCGGGCAACCTGCTGTTGCTGATGATCTTCTGGGAGATGACCAGCATCAGCTCGTTCCTGCTGATCGGCTTCTGGTCGCACCGCCAGGACGCACGCGAAGGCGCGCGCATGGCGTTGGTGATCACCGGCGGCGGCGGCCTGGCCCTGCTCGGTGGCGTGCTGCTGATCGGCCGCATCGTCGGCAGCTTCGACCTGGATGTGGTGCTGGCCGCCGGCGAGCAGATCCGCGCCAGCACGCTGTACCCGTACGCCCTGTTCCTGGTGCTGGCCGGCATCTTCACCAAGAGCGCGCAGTTCCCGTTCCACTTCTGGCTGCCGCACGCGATGGCAGCGCCGACCCCGGTCTCGGCCTACCTGCACTCGGCCACCATGGTGAAGGCCGGCGTGTTCCTGCTGGCGCGGCTGCATCCGGCGCTGGCCGGCAGCGACCTGTTCTTCTATACGGTCAGCGGCATCGGCGCGCTGACCCTGCTGATCGGTGCCTGGAACGCGATCTTCCAGCACGACCTGAAAGGCCTGCTGGCGTACTCGACCATTTCCCACCTGGGCCTGATCACCCTGCTGTTCGGCCTGTCCACGCCGATGGCGGTGGTCGCCGGCGTGTTCCACATCCTCAACCACGCCACCTTCAAGGCCTCGCTGTTCATGGCCGCCGGCATCATCGATCACGAAACCGGTACCCGCGACATGCGCAAGCTGGGGGGGCTGCGCAGGCTGATGCCGTTCACCAGCGCGCTGGCGATCATCGCCTCGCTGGCGATGGCCGGGATCCCGCTGCTCAACGGCTTCCTGTCCAAGGAAATGCTGTTCGCCGAAGCGATTACGGCCGGCGGCCCGGGCATCATGCGCACGGCGGTGTCGATCGCGGCGTTGCTGGCAGGCGTGTTCGGCGTGGCGTACAGCCTGCGCTTCGTGCACGACACCTTCTTCGGCGCTGGCCCGCACGACCTGGACCGCGTGCCCCACGAGCCGCCGCGCTGGATGAAGGTGCCGGTGGAGCTGCTGGTGGTGATCTGTGTGGCGGTGGGCGTGGCACCCGCACTGACCGTCGCGCCGGTGCTGCACGCCGCTGCGGCCTCGATCCTCGGCACCGCCATGCCCGAATACAGCCTGGCGGTGTGGCACGGCTTCAACCTGCCGCTGGCGATGAGCGCGATCGGCGTGGTCGGTGGCGTGGCGCTGTACTTCGGCCTGCGCAGGCTGATCAACCTGCATGCCGTGACCAATGTCAGCACGGGCCGCAATGTGTTCCACGCCCAGCTGGACGCCGTGTCCGCGCTGGCGATGCGCCTGACCAATGGCATCGCCAATGGCAGCCTGCAGCGCATGCTGCTGGGCCTGGTGCTGGTGGCGATCGTGGTTGCCGCTGCGCCGTTCGTGGCCAACCCAGCCTCGCCGAACTGGACCGCGCCGCAGCCGATTCCGCTGCTGGGCTGGGCCCTGTGGCTGGTGATGATGGCCTGCGCGGTCGCCACCCTGCGCATCTACAAGCAGCGCCTGCTGGCGGTGCTGCTGGTCGGCGGCGTCGGCCTGATGGTGGCGCTGACCTTCGTGTTCCTGTCCGCGCCCGACCTGGCCCTCACCCAGCTGCTGGTGGAGATGGTGACGCTGGTGCTGATGCTGCTGGGCATGAACTACCTGCCTGCGCAGTCCGGCCCGGAGCGGCCGCGCTGGCGCAAGCGCCGCGATGCGGTGATCGCGATCATCGCCGGTGCCGGGCTTGGCGCGCTGGCCTATTCGGCGATGACCCTGCCGCCGAACACCATGGCCGGCGAGCTGCTCGCCCGCGCGTTGCCCGAGGCCTACGGCCAGAACGTGGTCAACGTGATCCTGGTCGACTTCCGCGGCTTCGATACCTTCGGCGAGATCACCGTGTTCGGCATCGCCGCGCTGGTGGTGCATGCGCTGCTGCGGCGTACGCGGATGGCACCGGAGCAGATCATGCCCGGCCCGCCGATCAAGCTGCCGGTGCCAGCCGACCTGGCGCAGATCATGTTCCCGCTGACCCTGACCGTGTCGATTTTCCTGTTCCTGCGCGGGCACAACGCACCGGGTGGCGGCTTCATCGCCGGCCTGGTGTTGGCAGTGCCGCTGCTGATCCAGTACGTGATCCAAGGCACTGCATCGGTGGAGTCGCGCTTCGGCTTCGACTACATCCGCTGCATCGGCATGGGCCTGCTGATCGCCCTGCTCAGCGGCAGCGCCTCGATGCTGTTCGGCGTGCCGTTCCTGACCAGCGGCCATCTCGACCTGCACCTGCCGCTGATCGGCGACGTACCGCTGGCCAGCGCAATCGGCTTCGACATCGGCGTCTATCTGGTGGTGTTCGGCGGCGCCATGCTGATGCTGTCGATGATGGGCACGATCAAGCCGTCGCGAACCCGCACCGCCCGCAAGGGTGAGATCGACCTGCAACGCCGCTCGGCACGCACCGGGGAGATGCACTGATGGAACTGGCCCTGGCTACCGCGATCGGCGTGCTGACCGCCATCGGCATCTACCTGCTGCTGCGTGCGCGCAGCTTCGATGTGATCCTCGGCATGACCTTCCTGTCCTACGCCACCAACCTGCTGATCTTCGCCGGCGGCCGCGTGGTGCTGGGCAAGGCGCCGGTGCTGCAGGAAGGCGTGGACAGCCACCTGGGCAACTACACCGACCCGCTGCCACAGGCGCTGGTGCTGACCGCGATCGTGATCGCCTTTGCGATGACCGCGGTGAGCATTGTGCTGGCCATGCGCAGCCGCAGCGACAACCACAGCGACCACGTGGATGCCCACGAGCCGGATGACGACCTGCAGGATGAGCGCGTGCCGCCGCGCCAGGGCGAGGACCGCGCATGAACCACCTGGTGATCCTGCCGATCCTGATTCCGCTGCTGGGTGCGGCGCTGTCGCTGTTCGTCGAACACCGCCGCTATGGCCCCAGGGTGCAGCGGGCGGTGGCCTGGACCGCGCTGTCGGCGCTGGCGCTGGCGGTCGGGTTGCTGTTTGCCACCACGGCCAGTGGTGAAATCAACGTCTACCTGCTTGGCGACTGGCCGTCGCGGCTGGGCATCGCGCTGGTGGCCGACCGGCTGTCGGCGTGGATGCTGCTGACCACCCTGCTGCTGGCCATTCCCTGCCTGCTGCACGCCTGCTCGGGCTGGGACCGCCGCGCGCCGCACTTCCATGCGCTGTTCCAGTTCCAGCTGGTCGGTCTCAACGGTGCGTTCCTGACTGGCGACATCTTCAACCTGTTCGTGTTCTTCGAAGTGATGCTGATCGCCTCCTACGGCCTGCTGCTCAGTGGTGGCCGCGGCCTCCGCATGCGCATCGGCCTGCACTACGTGGTGTTCAACGTCACCGCCTCGACCCTGTTCCTGGTCGCGCTGGGCCTGCTGTATGCCTCGCTGGGCTCATTGAACATGGCCGAGCTGTCGCAGCGCATCGCCGAGGTACCGCCGGCACAGCTGACCCTGGTGAAGGCGACGATGGGCCTGTTGCTGCTGGTGTTCTGCGCCAAGGCCGCGTTGATGCCGCTGTACCTGTGGCTGCCGGAAGCCTATTCGCGCGCGCCGGCCGCCGTGGCCGCACTGTTCGCGATCATGACCAAGGTCGGCCTGTACTCGGTGCTGCGCATCCAGATGCTGTGGTTCGGCGACGATGCCGGCGCGATGGCCGGCTATGGCCGCGACTGGTTGCTGTGGGCCGGCGTCGCGACGCTGGTGCTGGGCGGCCTCGGCGCGCTGGCCGCGACCCGCCTGCGCGTACTGATCTCCTACCTGGTGATCGTGTCGGCGGCTACGCTGTTCATCGCCTTCTCGGTGGGCACGCCACAGGTGCTCTCGGCTGGCCTGTACTACCTGCCACACAGCAGCTTCGTCGCTGCCGCGCTGTTCCTGGTTGCCGACCTGATCCGCCGCCGTCGCGGTGGCGCCAGCGACCGCAAGGAAGTGGTCGCGCCGATGCCAGGCAAGGAGACGCCCGCCGTGTTGTTCCTGATCGGCGCGGTGTCGGTGGCCGGCCTGCCGCCGCTGTCCGGCTTCCTGGCCAAGGCTGCGCTGCTGGCCGGCATGCCGGCGCAGTACACCGGCCCGGTCTGGACCGCCGTTCTGGTCAGCAGCCTGCTGGTGATCATGGGCCTGACCCGGGGGGGCATCCGCCTGTTTTGGCGCGTGCCACCGGTCGATCCGGAAGCGCCGGTACCGCGCAAGGCGCGGCTGCGCCGGGTCGAGCTGTACGCGGCCTGCATCCTGCTGGCCTACGGCATCGGCATGACCCTGGCCGCAGCACCGCTGATGCGCTACACCGACGCCACCGCCGCGCAGCTGCTGCACCCCAGCGAGTACGTGCAGCAGCTGCGTGCGACTGCACCGGAGATCCGCCAGCCATGACCGCCCAGCGCTCCCTGTTCCGTCGCCTGATTCCGTCGCCGATGCTGAGCATCATGGTGGTGGCGTTCTGGCTGCTGATGTCCGACAGCTTCACCCTTGGCCAGATCGTGCTGGGCCTGCTGCTGGGCGTGGTGGTGCCGCTGTTCGCCGCACGCCTGGACCGCGAGTTCGCCCGCATCGGCACCCTGCGCCCGTTGCCGAAACTGCTGTGCGTGACCCTGTGGGACATCCTGATGTCCAACATCCGTGTCGCCCTGCAGGTACTGGGGCCGGAGAAGAACATCCACCCCGGTTTCATCTGGCTGCCGCTGGACATTGCCAACATCCATGGCATCGCTGCGCTGACCAGCATGATCACGCTGACCCCGGGCACGGTCTCGGCCGCGCTCAGCGACGACCGCAAGTACCTGCTGGTGCACGTGCTGCACCTGGAGGACCCGCAGGACCTGATCGATACGATCAAGCGCCGTTACGAGGCGCCGTTGATGGAGATCTTCCCATGACCGGTTTTGAAGTCATCCAGACCACCCTGGTGGTGTGCATGCACGTGGTCGGCCTGGCGATGCTGCTGGCCACCTGGCGGCTGTTGCGCGGGCCGACCGTGCCCGACCGCATCCTCGCGCTGGACACGCTGTCGGTGACCGCGATCGCTGAGCTGATGCTGTTCGGCATGTACCTCAACTCGCCGATCTACTTCGAGGCGGCGCTGATCATCGCCATGCTCGGCTTCGGCAGCACCGTGGTGCTGAGCAAGTTCGTGCTGCGCCGGGACATCGTCGAATGATCACCGCGATCCAGATCGTCCTGTCGATCCTGCTGCTGTTCGGCTGCTTCTTCATCCTGGTCGGCGCACTGGGCCTGGTGAAGCTGTCCACCTTCTTCAAGCGCCTGCACGCACCGACCAAGGCCAGCACGCTGGGCGTGGGCTGCGTGCTGGTGTGCTCGGTGTGCTACCACATCTTCCTCGGCCAGGACCCGCAGCCACGCGAGCTGCTGATCACCGTGTTCCTGTTCATCACCGCACCGATCAGCGCGCACATGATGGCCAAGGCGGCGTTGTCGCTGCTGATGGAAACCCGCCCCAGCCTGCCGGGCAACGAGCCGGCCGCCGAGGAGCAGCTGCCGCCGCCGGAACCGGTGCGGGAAGAAGAAACCACGCAGAACCGGTAGTGCCGGCCGCTGGCCGGCAGGGTGACGCCCCGTGGGTGCCGACCGTTGGTCGGCACGAAATCGACTGCATCCACGCATGGCGTGGATCTACAACGCCGGTGCGCCGACCAGCAGCAGCTCCAGCACGAACCAGCCTACGAACGCGACCAGCAGGATCCCGCCTTCGCCACGACTGATCTTCAGGTCGCCGCGCAGTATCGGGTACAGCACCAGCGCGAACGCCAACAGCGCAGGCAGTTCCAGGCGCACGAACGAGGCCGGCAAGGCCAACGGCTGCAACATCGCCATCGCGCCGATCACCAGCAGCAGGTTGACCACGCTGGAACCCAGCACGTGGCCGAGCACCATGTCGCCATGCCCGCGACGCGAGGCGGCAATGGCGGTGGCCACCTCGGGCAGTGCGGTGCCGATCGCCACCGGCAGCAGGCCGACCAGCAACGGCGTCCAGCCCAGTGCGGCACCGAAATCGGCGGCAGCCCCCACCACCAGGCGCGCGCCCCAGTACAGGGTCAGTGCGGCGATCAACACGCGCAGCACGTTCAACGGCAGGCTGGTGCGGCTCAGCGCGGATTCGGCGATGGCGGCCTGCACCTCGGCGCTCTCGACGCGGCCGCGGCGCAGCAGCAGCACCTGCACGACGATGAAGCCCGCCACCAGCACGCCGCCTTCCCAGCGCACCAGGTGACCATCCAGGCCGAACAGGATCAGCAGCACGGCGGCCGCCAGCAGCGACCACCACAGCACCGCCTGCAGGCGCGCGCGCAGCAGCAGGGGGGCGGCGACGGCGGCCACCGCCAGGGTCAAGCCCAGATTGACGATGCTGCTGCCCACTGCATTGCCCAGTGCCAGCTCCGGTTGGCCGACCGCCAGCGCACGTGCGTTGACCGCCAGTTCCGGCAACGAGGTGGTCACGCCGAGCAGCAGCAGCCCGGCAGTGAACGGGCTGGCCCCGAAGCGCTGGGCTAGGCCAGAGACGGCCTTGACGATGGAGTCCCCGCCCAGTGCCAGCAGCAGCAGGCCGAGCAGGAACCAGGCAATGGCAATGGCGATCATCGAGCACTCCCCAGCAGTGGTGGCGCGATTCTACGCTTGGCCCGAGCGCATGGCTGGGCGATGGATCAAGGATCAGCCACAGCCTTCCGCATAGTCGACCTGCGGGGTCTGCCCGACCCGCCAGGCCCCCACCCGGCCATCGGCACCGAGCGCGAAGTCGATCACTGCCCCGCCCTCCTGCGCCGGCCGCACGCGCAGGTGCTGGGCCTTCTCGTCGTACTTGTCGGGACCGACGTCAGCGCGCTCGGGATACAGCACCTGCAGCTCGCCCAGGGTCATGCCGACCTTGCCGCCGCCCGGGGCGGTAATGGCGGCGCTGCGCACGTCGTAGCGCACCAGCTTGCGGCCTTCGATCATCAGGCGCGGATCTTCGGCATCCTGCGGGCGAAGGAAGTAGCAGCCGTCGTTGCCGTCGTCGGCGGACAGCGGCTTGCCGGCGGCATCGGTGCCCAGCCCCTGCAGTGGCGTGCCAAAACCACTGCGGACTTCGGCGATGCCGGTGCCCAGCTTCGCACCCGCGAAGCCGTCCAGGCGCGCCGGGCTGTCCTTGCGGAGGTCGTTCGCCGGGCGGGCCGCCAGATCAGGATCCGTCGACTGGGCCGGACCGGTCGCCGAGGCGGTTTCCGCCGGGGTGTCGCTGCCGCTGCCGGCGGCGCCCTGCTTGTCGGGGCCGCCACTGCAGGCGGCGAGCGAAAGGAGCAACAGACCAGCAATCGGGAGGTGCTTCATCGGTGCGGTTCCCTGGCACGAAGGTAGCTGCACGCTAGCGCAGCGCGCGTGCAGAGGCTGCATTGTCATCGCGGTTTCATCGCCCTCGTTCAGGCTCGGCGTGCACCGACCTGGCTGTCCCTTCCATGCAACCGCGCAAGACCGAACTCGCCCGAACCGCGCTGCAGGCCCATCGCGCGCCGCTGGACATGCGCCAGCGCCGGTTGCTGATCCTGTGCGACGGCCAACGCAGCATCACCGACCTGACCGGTCTGCTCGGCCAGGATGCGCCCGCGATGGTCATCCAGCTGGTGCAGGCCGGCTACCTGAGCACCGGCACCGGTGCCGCAGCCCCGCCACCGCCGCCGGCAGCCACGGTAGAGCCGCAGCCCGCGACACCTGCCGCAGCTGCTGCGGTCGAACGCCGCCGCTCGCTGGTGTCCGCGCGCATCTATGTGCTGGGCATCCTGGAAATGCAGCGCCACCCGCAGGCGGCGGCGCTGTTCCGCGACCTGCAGCAGGCACGCGCCGAAAGTGAAGTGCTGCAGGTGCTGCACTTGGCGATGCGGATGCTGCCCGGGCTGACTTCGGAAGGCTATTGCCAGCGTGTACGCCAACGCCTGCTGGAAGCGCTGCCGTTGGAGCACTGCGACGCGTTCGCCGAGGTGGCCTGAAGAAAAAGGGGACGGAGGGGATTAAGTCGTTTCAAGCACACGTGTGCTGATTGCGGCTTAATCCCCTCCGTCCCCTTTTTCGGGTCAGCGGAAGTTGTTGCGCAGGCCGTTCCAGCACTGCTGGTAGTCGCCCTGGCGGTGGCCGGCGGCCAGCGCCTGTGCGGTCGGGCGGATCACCGCGCGGGTCTCGAACATGAAGGCCATCGTGTCCTTGATCACGTCCGCCTTGGACAGATCGGCATTGGACGCCTTGTCGAAGGTCGGCGCGTCCGGGCCGTGGCCGCTCATGCAGTTGTGCAGCGACGCGCCACCCGGCACGAAGCCTTCGGCCTTGGCATCGTAGGCGCCATGCACCAGGCCCATGAACTCGCTGGCGATGTTGCGGTGGAACCACGGCGGGCGGAAGGTGTTCTGCGCCACCAGCCAGCGCGGCGGGAAGATCGCGAAGTCCATGTTGCTGGTCCCCGGCGTGTCGCTGGGCGAATGCAGCACCAGGAAGATCGACGGATCCGGGTGGTCGTAGCTGATCGAACCGAGGGTGTTGAAGCGGCGCAGGTCGTAGCGGTACGGCGCGTAATTGCCGTGCCAGGCCACCACGTCCAGCGGCGAATGGTCGATCGGCGCACGCCACAGGCGGCCCTCGAACTTGGCGATCAGCTCGAAGTCACCGTCGATGTCCTCGAACGCTGCGTGCGGGGTCTCGAAGTCGCGCGGATTGGCCAGTCCGTTGGAACCGATCGGGCCCAGGTCGGGTAACTTCAGCAGCGCACCGTAGTTCTCGCAGATGTAGCCGCGACTAGGGCCGTCCGGCAGCTCGACGCGGAAGCGCACGCCGCGCGGAATCACTGCGATCTGCTGCGGCTCGATCTCGATCACGCCCAGCTCGGTCAGCAGGCGCAGTGCGCCCAGCTGCGGCACGATCAGCAGTTCACCGTCGGCGTCGTAGAAGTAGCGGCCGACCATGTCGCGGTTGGCAGCGTAAAGGTGGATGCCCACGCCGGCATGCGCGTCGGGCGAGCCGTTGCCACCCATCGTGTACAGGCCTTCGACAAAGTCGGTCGGCAGCTCCGGCAGCGGCAGCGGGCTCCAGCGCAGCTGGTTCGGTGAAGGCGGCTGTGCGCCGAAATCACACTGCAGCTGCGACTGCGCGAACGGAGTGAACTCGCCATGGGTCACCGCCGGGCGGATCCGGTACAGCCAGCTGCGGCGATTGCTGCCACGCGGCGCGGTGAAGGCGGTGCCGGTCAACTGTTCGGCGTACAGGCCGTGGGCCACCTTCTGCGGCGAGTTCTGCCCGACCGGCAGCGCGCCGGCGACGGCCTCGGTGGCGAATTCGTTGCCGAAGCCGGACTGGTAGCCGCGGGCGATGATGGCGGGGGACATGGGAACTCCAGAGATGGCCGGCCAGCGGCCGGCACTACCATTCGGACAGGCAATGTCAACCGGAAGCCGACATTGCCTGCAGACCTTACAGCACGCCGCGGCGGATCTGGTCGCGCTCGATGCTCTCGAACAGCGCGGTGAAGTTGCCTTCGCCGAAGCCCTCGTTGCCCTTGCGCTGGATGATCTCGAAGAAGATCGGGCCGATGCAGTTCTGGGTGAAGATCTGCAGCAGCTTGCGCTGGTGGGTTTCCGGATCGGCATCGATCAGGATCTTGTTCTTGGCCAGGCGCGGTACGTCTTCACCGTGGTTCGGCACGCGCTGGTCGATCACGTCGAAGTAGGTCTCCGGCGTGTCGAGGAAGTCCACGCCCTGCGCGCGCATCGCTTCAACGGTCTCATAGATGTTCTCGGTGAAGCAGGCGATATGCTGGATGCCCTCGCCCTTGTACGCGTCCAGGTACTCGTTGATCTGGCTCTTCGGGTCGGACGATTCGTTCAGCGGGATGCGCACGATGCCGTCCGGCGCGGTCATCGCCTTGGACACCAGGCCGGTCTTGAGGCCCTTGATGTCGAAGTAGCGGATCTCGCGGAAGTTGAACAGGCGCTCGTAGTAGTCCGACCACTGCTGCATGTTGCCGAAGTACAGGTTGTGGGTCAGGTGGTCGATGAAGGTCAGGCCGAAGCCCACCGGGTGCAGGTCGGCACCGGCGATCGGCTCGTAGTCGCCGTCGTAGACGCTGCCGGCCGCGCCGTAGCGGTCGACCAGGTACAGCATGCAGTCGCCGATGCCCTTGATGACCGGCGCGCTGACCGCCTTGCTGTCCGGCTTGAAGGCGATGGCTTCGGCGCCGTTGCCCAGCGCGGCCTGGTAGACCTCCTGGCCCGGCTTCTTGAAGCGGATGGCGAAGCCGCAGGCGCACGGACCGTGCTTTTCGGCGAAGTCGGCGGCGAACGAATCGGGGTCTTCATTGACCAGGAAGTTGACGTCGCCCTGGCGATAGACGGTAATCGGACGCTGCTTGTGCTTGAGCACCGCGCTGAAGCCCATCTTCCGGAAGTACTCGTGCAGCTCCTGGCCGCGGCCGGCCGGGGCGGCGAATTCGACGAACTCGAAACCGTCGATGCCCATCGGGTTCTCGAAGGTGGTGACCTGCATGCCGGGGTTGGGGTGCGAGGCGGTCGGGACTGCGGTATTCATGGCGTGGCTCCGAATCGGTACCGCATCGGTACAAACCAGGTGCGGGCAGGTAGGGACCCGGCGAGAATGCAGGGTCTGGACCTACCCCTTATAGTTACACTTGAAACCACCAGCAAGGTGCACCGCAACATGAGCCCCGATCCCGCCTCGACCCGCCTGCGTGCCTCGCACGTCCTGCTCGACCTGGAACAGTTCCTGCCGTATCGGCTGAGCGTGCTGTCAAACCGGGTCAGCGGCAACATCGCCAAGCTGTACGGCGATCGTTACGGTCTGGCGATCCCCGAGTGGCGGGTGATCACCATCCTGGCGCTGTACCCGGGCTCCTCGGCCAGCGAGGTCTCCGACCGCACGGCGATGGACAAGGTGGCGGTCAGCCGCGCCGTGGCCCGCCTGCTGGAGCGCGGCTTCATCAAGCGCGAGACGCATGGCGACGACCGCCGCCGCTCGGTACTGGCGCTGTCGGCCGCCGGTTTCGAGGTGTACGAGACCATCGCGCCGATGGTGATCGAGATCACCCGCAAGCTGATGTCGGTGCTGAGCGAGGAGGAAGAGCAGGTGCTGGAAAAGCTGATCCTGCGCCTGGCCGGCGAAGGCCTGGAGCGGATGGGCGAAGGGGTCTGAAAGAAAAAGGGGACGGAGGGGATTAAGTCGTAATGAGCACAGGTGTGCCTGAAACGACTTAATCCCCTCCGTCCCCTTTTTTCAGCTCAGGTGCTTGCGCCGTGCGTGGATCCACGGCACGGCCAGTGCTGCGATGGCGCCGCCGGCGAAGCCCAGCGAGGCGGCAACCGTGGCGGCTTCGACGGCCCCGGGCAGCGCCAGCGCCGCAGCCACCAGCAGCAGCGACGGCAGGCCGACGAAGGTGCCCAGGAAGAAATGCCAGCGCGGTGACCATGTATTGAGCTGCAGCAGGCTGACCGGTTGCCAGGCGTCGGACGCGGCATCCTCGGCGATCTTCGCCACTACCTTGCCCAGATCCACTTCCGGCAGCGCGCGCCCCGGGCGGACGGTCGCCAGCAGTTCGGCCACGGCCTCCACCGGTGGGAAGCTGGACGGCCACGCCACCGGGGCCGGCACGCCGTAAGCGGTCAGCAGCGGCACGCTCAGCCACGGCGCCACCAGCGGGCGCATGCGGCGGCGGCCATGCACGCACCAGATCTGCGGCTGTCCATGCGCGGTGACGTTGTACAGCGCCAGTTCGTTGGCGGGCGGATAACCCAGCATGGTCACCCGCGCCGCCAGACTGTCCTGGCCCATCGCACGCAGGAAGCCCGGGCGGCTGCGCCCTTCCTGCATCCACGCCAGGCCCAGCGCACCCACCAGGTACGCCTCCGCCGCGTCCTTGCTGCCCGCAGTGGCGCGCTCATCACTGGCCAGGTACCACGCCAACGACTTCGGCTCGGCGACATCCTCCAGGCCCCATCGGCTGTCATCCCCCAGCACGTGCCGCACCGGCAGGCGGGCAGGCGCAGTTTCGCCACGCTCCCCGGTCTGCAGGAACGGCAGCACGCCCTGGATGAAGGTGGACAGCTCGATCGCGCGCGCGCCATGGCCCTGCCATTCCGGCGGCAGCAGCCCGGCCAGCTGGCCCTCGGCCGCCAGCGCATCAAGCCGCGCCTTCTGCTCGACCAGATTCTGCACCGCGCCCTTCAGCACCACGTTGTCGGGCAGCGCGATCTGCGGCAGGCGGTGGCGTGGTGGTGCCAGTTCGACGGTTTCCTCGCCGGTGCCGGCGTCGTCCAACAGGGTTTCCTGCGCCGGCAGGGTCACGCCTTCGCCTGCCCCACCCTCGGCCAGGTGGCTGGCAGGTTCGGGCAATCGTTCGGCGTGGTCGCTGTGCATGGGCGTTCCGGTAGGTTGCGTCGACGGGGCGTCGACTGAAGTCCTTGCCGGTAACGGCGTGCTCACGGTGAAGTTGAGACACGGATTCAGAGAGTGTGACGGGGCGCGCAGTAGATCCGCGCAAGGCGTGGATGCGACCCGATGTCAGTGCCGACCAACGGTCGGCACCCACCGGGGTAGGCGGCCAGCGGTCGGCCCCCACCACAGCTGCCGGCCAGCGGCCGGCACTACCCTACTCCGGTTTATCAGGTGCCCACTGCTTGAGGAACGCGCTCACCCGCGCAGGCTGGAAGGCTTCGCCCCTGCGCAGTTCGCCGGTGGCCTGCGAGACCAGCAGGCTGCCATCGGCGTCCAGTACCAGCAGGTGCGGGTAGTCGCGCTCCATCACCGGGAACTGGGCGAAGAAGGCCGTGTTGGGCTGTTCGTCGCTGGCGTTGACCTTCACCCACACGTAGTGGGCGTCGCGGAAGCGGCGCAGGTCGCCGTTGCCCTCGACCATTTCGTCCAGCGCCCGGCAGTGATCGCAGGCGACGTTGCCGATCTCGAGCAGGATGCGCTTCTTGCCGCGCTGGGCTTCCACCTTGGCGGTGGCCAGGTCATCGGCGGGGTCGCGGGCCGGGTCGAACTGCGCGCCGAGCCCGGCGATGGCGGCAATGTCCGCCGCCACCGGGGTGTTGCCCGAGGCCACCGGTTCGCTGGGGTCAGCGACCGGCGGCTCGGTGGGCCGGGTATCCAGGGGCTGCGTGGGCTCGGCGGTGGCAGGCGGTTGCGGTTGGGAACAGGCGCCGATCAGCGCCGCACAGACCACCACCATTGCACCACCGAGCTTGCTGCGCATGCCTTCTACCCTCGCTTCATTACTTGACGCCGTGCATCAGCTTGTTGATCAGCGGGGCGATCAGGAACAGCACCACGCCGGAGCCGATCAGGGCCCAGAACCCGAAGGTATACCCCTTCAGGGCCGACTCGACCGTCATGCCGCCTTCACCACTGACCACACCAGCGAAGATGCCCGACAGGTTGTTGCCGATGCCGGTGGACAGGAACCAGCCGCCCATGCCGAAGCCGACCAAGCGCACCGGGGCCAGCTTGGTCACCATCGACAGGCCGATAGGCGACAGGCACAGCTCACCCACCGACTGGATGACGTAGACCATGAACAGGGTCCAGAACGGGATCTTGCCGTCCACCACCATCTGCGACAGGGCGAACATCAGCAGCGCGAAGGCGGCGCCGTTGAACAGCAGGCCCAGGCCGAACTTGCGCGGGATGGACGGATTGGCGCGGCCCATCGCCACCCAGATCCAGGCGATGACCGGGGCCAGGGTGATGATGGCCACCGAGTTGACCGACTGGAACCACGCGGTCGGGAAGGTCCAGCTGCCGAACTGGCGGTTGACGATGTTCTCGGCCAGGAAGGTGAACGAGCTGCCGGCCTGCTCGAAGAACATCCAGAACATCACGTTGAAGGCGAAGATGATCAGCATGGCGATCACGCGGTCGCGCTGCACCTTGCCTTCGCGGATGCCCTCGACCAGCAGCAGGATGGCCAGCGCGGTGAACATCGCGCCGAGGATCCAGGCCAGCGCGGTGGCGCCGGTGGCCAGCAGGAAGTACGCGACCGGGATGGCGACCACGGCACCGGACAGCACCATGATGATGCGGCCGAAACCTTCCGCGCCGACCGGCGGTGCGCCGATGCCCTTAAGGCCGGCACGACCGATGTAGAACCACACCAGCGAGATCAGCATGCCCACGCCCGAGGCGATGAACACGACCTTGTAGGACGGCATCGCATCGGTACCGAACACCTTGCGGGCCAGGTACTCGGTCAGCACCGGGGCGATCATCGCGCCGATGTTGATGCCCATGTAGAAGATGGTGAAGCCCGAATCGCGGCGCTCGTCCTTCAGGCCGTACAGCTTGCCGACCATGGTCGAGATGTTGGGCTTGAACAGACCGTTGCCGACGATGATCGTGGCCAGGCCGAGCTTGAAGATGTGCTCCTGCGGAAGCGAGATCATGAACAGGCCGGCGGCCATGATGATCGCGCCGGTCAGGATCGAGCGCTGGTAGCCCAGTACCCGGTCGGCCACGTAGCCGCCGAAGATGGCCGCGGCGTACACCAGGGCCAGGTAGGCGCCATAGATGCGGCTGGCGTCGCCTTCACCGGCAGCGCTGCCGTTGTAGAACTGGGCAACGATGTAGAGCACCAACGCCCAGCGGATGCCGTAGAACGCAAAGCGTTCCCAGAACTCGGTCATGAACAGCATCCACAACGGGCGCGGGTGGCCCAGCGTGGTCTTGAAGTCCGGCAGTGCCGGCTCTGGGGTGTTCGCAGTGGCGTTTACGCTCATGCGGATTTCCTGGTTCGGTGGATGACGAGCACGTCCGCTGTGCAGTTGGAGCAACGCGCGAGGATCACCGACTTCTGGCGTTCACGTCAAATACACGCCGTTTGAGGCAGGTGGCAGCCTGCTCCCTGAACTTGCATCTGAAACGATCCAGCCGCAGGCCGGGAACCAAGCTGAATGGGGATCAGCCCAGCGCTGCCGGGGGCGCGGCCTGCAGGCTGGTGCGCACCTGGAACAGCTCGGGGAAGAAGGTCAGTTCCAGCGCCTTGGCCAGGAAGCCCACGCCGGACGAACCGCCGGTGCCACGCTTGAAGCCGATCACCCGCATCACGGTGCGCATGTGTCGGAATCGCCACAGCTGGAAAGCCGTCTCCAGGTCCACCAGGTCCTCGCACAGCGCATACTCGCGCCAGTAGCGGTCGGTGTCCTGGTAGATGCGCTCGAAGACCGGCTGCAATGCGTCGTCGGCCACGTGTGGCTGGGTCCAGTCGTGGGCCTCGTAGACCGCCGGCACGGCATGGCCGAAGCGGGCCAGGTACTTCAGGAATTCCTCGTACAGGCTGGGCGCCTCCAGCACGGTGCGCAGCTGCGCCTGCCCGGCCGGGTCATGCTCGAACACCTGCAGCATCTGCGCGTTCTTGTTGCCCAGCAGGAACTCGATGTAGCGGTACTGCAGCGACTGGAAGCCCGACGACGGGCCCAGCACGTCGCGGAAGCCCATGTACTCGGACGGGGTCAGCGTTTCCAGCACCGACCATTGCTCGGTCAGCTGGCGCAGCACCTGCTTGCTGCGCGCCAGCACCTTGCGGCACTGCCAGACTTCATCGCGCTGCAGGAAGCCGATTGCGGCACGCAGCTCATGGCCCAGCAGCTTCAGCCACAGCTCCGAGGTCTGGTGCTGGATGATGAAGAGCATCTCGTCATGGTGCGGCGGGCTGGACAGCGGCTGCTGCGCGCTGAGCAGCTGGTCCAGCCGCAGGTAGCCGCCGTAGGTCAGGCGTCCCTGCAGGTCGGTGTGGATGCCGGCTTCGAGATCGCGTTGGTTGTTGTCGACGGACATGGGCGGGACCAGATCGGGGGCGGCAAGGGTAGCGCGTTGCCGCCGCGCTGGCAGCCGCCCGGTCCATACCGGGGCGTGCGGCTGGCCGTGGAGCATCGGCCGACCACCGGCCTGCGCGTGGAACCGTCCGCGCCGTTGTACCGGCAGTCAGCCAGAGGCGTATTCTGATGCTTTGCAGCAACGACTGAATACGTTGTTGTTATTGGCCCCCCACCCGCCGGCAGGGGTAAAACGGGGAATCTCCGTGTTGCGGCGCAGGAAGGCTATTCCGTACGCGTTCCTTAACATGGCGATTCATATCATTTGTAACTTCTCTGTCGAAGGTGCAGTACGCAATGACGGTTGCCGCTGAATTCAAGATCGAATACCTGCAGTACCTGGACACGGACGGCACGCTCGTCCGTGACGACCTGCCAGTGTCGCTGCGCGACCCCAAGGTCCTGGTACCGCTGTTCAAGCAGATGCTGTTCGTACGCACGTTCGACAGCAAATCCATCGCGCTGCAGCGCACCGGCAAGCTCGGCACGTATGCCGCCTGCCTGGGCCATGAAGCCGCGCACGTGGGTATCGGCGCGGCGATGCAGAAGGACGACGTGTTCGCGCCTTCGTACCGCGAGTATGGCGCGATGTTCATGCGTGGCGTGCGCCCGCACGACGTGCTGATGTACTGGGGCGGCGACGAACGCGGCAACGATTACGGCGGCAACGCGGCCAAGGACTTCCCGTTCTGCGTGCCGATTTCCACCCAGTGCCTGCATGCGGCAGGTGCCGCGCTGAAGTTCAAGCTCAACAAGGAACCGCAGATCGCCGTGGCCGTGTGCGGCGACGGTGGCAGCTCCAAGACCGACTTCTACGCGGCACTGAACTCGGCCGGCGCCTACAAGCTGCCGCTGATCCTGTGCATCGTCAACAACGGCTGGGCCATCTCGGTGCCGCGTTCGGCCCAGACCGGTGCCGAAACGCTGGCGCAGAAGGGCCTGGCGGGCGGCCTGCACTGCCTGCAGGTGGACGGCAACGACCTGATCGCGGTGCTGGCGGCAATGGAACAGGCGCGCGAACGTGCGCTGGCCGGCGACGGTGGCACCGTGCTGGAACTGATGACCTACCGCCTGTCCGACCACACCACCGCTGATGACGCGCGCCGCTACCGCGACGATGCCGAAGTGAAGGATGCCTGGCAGCGCGAGCCGATGCTGCGCCTGCGCAAGTACCTGATCAACGCCGGGGTGTGGAGCGAGGAAGAAGAAGCCGCCTGGACCGCCGAGTGCGGCGCGCGCGTGGACGAGGAAGTGAACCTGTACCTCAACACGCCGGTGCAGCCGGTCGAGGCGATGTTCGACTTCCTGTATGCCGATCCGCCGCCGGACCTGCTGGCCCAGCGTGCCCAGGCGATCGCCCTGGAGAAGCGCCATGGATGAGATCAAGAACGGCGCGCCCGGCGCGCACACCAACGCCGCCGACAGCGCTGCAGTCGCGCGCGGAGATGACAGCATGACCACCACCCCGATCACCCTCATCGAAGCCATCACCCAGGCGCTGGCCTGGGAGCTGGAACACGATCCGTCGGTGCTGGTGCTGGGCGAGGACGTGGGCGTCAACGGCGGCGTGTTCCGCGCCACTGCCGGCCTGCAGCAGCGCTTCGGCTCGGACCGCATCCTCGACACCCCGCTGGACGAAACCACCATCGCCGGCCTGACCATCGGCCTGGCCGCACAAGGCATGAAGCCGGTGGCCGAAGCCCAGTTCGATGGCTTCATGTACCCGATGGTCGACCACATCGTCTGCCACGCCGCACGCCTGCGTTACCGCACGCGTGGCCGCCTGCACTGCCCGATGGTGCTGCGCGTGCCGTGGGGCGGTGGCATCCGCGCGCCGGAACACCACAGCGAAGCCAACGAGGCGATCTTCACCAACGTGCCGGGCCTGCGCGTGGTGCTGCCGTCGTCGCCGCAGCGTGCCTACGGCCTCCTGCTGGCCGCGATCCGCGAGCCGGATCCGGTGATCTACATGGAGCCCAAGCGCATCTACCGCCAGTACAAGGAAGTGGTCGTCAACGACGGCGAAGCCTTGCCGCTGGACGTCTGCTTCGTGCTGCGCGACGGCACCGACGTGACCCTGGTGACCTGGGGCGCGCAGGTGAAGGAAGCCCTGGAAGCGGCCGACAAGCTGGCCGGGGAAGGCATCAGTGCCGAAGTCATCGACGTGGCCACGCTGCGCCCGCTGGACTTCGCCACCATCGCCGAATCGGTGGCCAAGACCGGCCGCTGCGTGATCGTGCAGGAGGCCCCGAAGACCGCGGGCTTCGGCGCCGAGATCGCCGCGCGCCTGGCCGAGGAATCGATCTACGACCTGCTGGCCCCGGTCGAGCGCGTCACTGGCTACGACACCCACATTCCGCTGTTCCGCCTGGAAATGAAGTACCTGCCGAGCGTTGAGCGGATCGTGGCGGCGGCCAAGCGCGCGGTGGCGGCCGGCTGACATGCGGGCCCGCCTTCTGGGGGCTTACCGCAGCCAGTATCCCAACCCGCTCCGGTTCCACACCGGCCAGATCGTCGAAGTAGGTGTACGTGACGAGGAATGGCCGGCGTTTGCCTGGGTACGCACCAACGATGGGCGCGCTGGATGGGCGCCCATCGCCTGGTTGCAGCTGCTGGACGAGGGTCGCGCCGAAGCCCTGTGCGACTACGACGCCCGCGAGCTGGATGTGGAAAGCGGCGAGATGGTGAAGCTTCATCACGAACACGGCGGGTGGTGGTGGTCCGAGCGCGCCAATGGCGCGACGGGTTGGCTGCCGGCCCGCGAACTGGAACTGCTGGAAGAGAACTGCAAATGAGCCAGACCAAGAACTTCAACCTGCCCGACCTGGGCGAAGGCCT
Organism: Stenotrophomonas sp. 3diitr2024; assembly: GCF_042136455.1. Taxonomy (NCBI): domain Bacteria; kingdom Pseudomonadati; phylum Pseudomonadota; class Gammaproteobacteria; order Lysobacterales; family Lysobacteraceae; genus Stenotrophomonas; species Stenotrophomonas sp. 3diitr2024. The sequence continues at coordinate 2,251 of NZ_JBHHMJ010000582.1, read as the reverse complement.
GCCGGACGCGACCATCGTCGAGTGGTTCGTCAAGGAAGGCGATGTGATCAAGCTGGACGAGCCGCTGGTGTCGATGGAGACCGCCAAGGCCGTGGTGGAAGTGCCCTCGCCGTTCTCCGGCAAGGTGCTGAAGCTGTCCGGCGCTGCCGGCGACATCATCCCGACCGGTTCGGTGCTGGCCAGCTTCGAACTGGACCCGAACCTGCCGCAGCGCGCCGATGGCCAGGACACCGGCCACAGCCATGGTCACACCGCACCGGCGGCGCCGGCTGCCGCACCGACCCCGCCGCCGCTGCCGGCTGCGGCCGCTCCGGTTGCCGCCGAGGACGCCAAGCCCGCCGCAGCCGAGCGCGATGACGCCGGTACCGTGGTCGGCGCGATGCAGAGCTCCAATGCCGTGCACGCCGAGCAGGCGCTGGCCGTCGGTGGCGTCAAGGCCGTGCCGGCCGTGCGTGCGATGGCGCGCAAGCTGGGCGTGGACCTGAGCCGCGTGGCCGCTACCGGCACCGATGGCGCGGTGACCATGGCCGACGTCAAGCAGGCCGCCGCCAACGGCACCGCCAAACTCGGCGCCGCCCCGGCACCGGTTGTCGCCGCGTATGCCGCGCCGGCCCCGGGGCAGGTACCTGCCCCGGTGCAGAGCGAAGCCCGCACTCCGCTGTCCGCCGCCGGCAAGCCGATGCGCACCCAGCCGCCGGGCGTGGTCGCCAAGGGCCAGCCGGAACCGCTGAAGGGCGTGCGCCGCAACATGGCCCGCGTCATGGCCGACGCGCACAGCAAGGTCGTGCCGACCACGCTGAACGACGACGCCGACATCCACGCCTGGCTGCCGGGCAACGACGTCACCGCCCGCCTGGTTCGCGCCATCGTCGTTGCCGCACAGAAGGTGCCGGCCATGAACGCCTGGTTCGACGGTGAAGCGCTGACCCGCACCCTGCACGCCCAGGTGGACATCGGCATCGCCGTGGACACCGACGACGGCCTGTTCGTGCCGGCCCTGCGCAATGCCGACATGCTCGATGCACGCGGCATCCGCGAAGGCGTCAATCGCCTGCGCGAGCAGGTGGAATCGCGTTCGATCGCCGCCTCGGAACTGAGCGGCTACACCATCTCGCTGTCCAACTTCGGCATGTTCGCCGGCCGCTACGCGACCCCGGTCGTGGTGCCGCCGTGCGTGGCCATCGTCGGTGCCGGCCGTGCCCGCCACCAGATGACCCCGGTGATGGGCGGCGTGGAAGCGCACAAGGTAATCCCGCTGTCGGTCACCTTCGACCACCGCGCGGCTACGGGTGGTGAAGCCGCCCGCTTCCTGCGCGCGATGATGGACGACCTGGCGCTGGCCAGCTGATCGGCCACCTGACCGGTAGGTGCCAACCGTTGGTTGGCACATGAACTGGAAAAACGCCGGGCACAGCCCGGCGTTTTTTTGTGCCCGCTCCGTCGCGCTCCATCCACGCATGGCGGGGATCTACTGGGCTATCCGACCGTCGGTTAAAAGCCCAACGGAGCATTTTGAGAATAGTTGCATGGATTCCCAAGAGCAGCTCAATAGCATTGAGCCTCTCTGCAGACGTCGAACTTCCGTGATTGAGACACCACCCACACTCGAAGAATTCATGAAGGCGGGCAATGATTTTTTCCGCGCCTCTCCATTCTTCCTACGGTTGACGAGGGATGAGGATCCGTCAGACACGAACTGGGTCCTTGGCATCATCTTCCTGCGCTGGCTCGCCCGAAATCACGCTTTCCTTGACGCATCGGTCGGCTCTACGGTGGCAGCCGCCCCCTCGCCAGCAGATGCCTTGGCATGCATCGAAGGCGCCTTCCAGGACGAAATCCCCGGCGCTGCGTTCGACCCGGAATTGCTGGAGTTCACCGTTCGCTACTTCTGCATGGCCGCTCCCTACTTTTCGGACTTCTTCTCGTTGTTCCCCGAAGACGCCATGCCTTCTCCGGACGCCATGTGGGACAAACAGGAGCAGGTGTACGCAATTATCGACGCCCGCCTGCGGTCATGGCGCAACGGCGAGCCAATCGTCCGCGCGGTCATCCCCAATGCTGATCAACAAGGACATGCCAAACCGGCTACGCCGCTGGATGCTGACGTCTGGATCTCAACGCTGGCAACGCTATCGGATGCTGCGGTCACTCACGAAGCTTGCTGTGCATACGCCGACCACTTCTACAGGGCTCTGACGAAACCAGCGTCAGTAGAAGTCATCCTGGCGGTCATGAGGGAGTTCCTTCGGAA
>NZ_JBHHMJ010000555.1:0-529 GCF_042136455.1 Stenotrophomonas sp. 3diitr2024 | reverse complement strand
CAAGCTCGCCGCCGACCCGAACGTGGAATACGTCGAAGTCGACCAGATCATGCGTGCGACGCTGACCCGAATGACACCCGCTTCAGCGAGCAGTGGGGCTTCGGTACCTCCAACGCGTCGATCAACGTGCAGCCGGCGTGTTACTAGCAAATATACTTCTTCGCCCAATTGCTCTTTTTATGAATAAAAAATCAAAAGAAGAATCACCAGAACAAACGAACTACTTACTTTCCCTTACTTGTTCAGAAGAAAATGAAGCACATATTCGTTTTTTACTTATGCATATGGTAAGTACAGAAGGAATCGGTTTAAAAGAGTTGTATAGTGAAGACGTAGATTCTAATCAAAAGGTGTGTATACAGGCTACATTACATTGCAAGACAAATGCGGCTATCTTAATTGAAAAAATAGTAAGTAGAATGCTATTAGAATCTGGCGTTACTGGAGCTGGATGGAAGACTTCTTTAAATTTAGAAGCGAGTTAACTAGGAAAGGTGTCATGATTTTACTACTTCATGACACCTTCTAC
>NZ_JBHHMJ010000552.1:0-1626 GCF_042136455.1 Stenotrophomonas sp. 3diitr2024 | reverse complement strand
CCCCCCCCCCCCCCCCCCCCCCCCCCCCCCCCCCCCCCCCCCCCCCCCCCGCCAAACCCTCAACCCAGCTGTTGCCGTTGCCGTTGCTCCGGCTTAAAAGGCTGGTGCAGGGCCGCAGGCCCTGCAATGCAAAACCTTACCTACCCCGCAGGCGGCTGTGCCTGAAGCCGTAGCAGAAATAGATCACGAAACCGACGAAGGTCCAGACGCCCATCAGCATCCAGTTGTGCATCGTCATCGCCGACAGCAGGGCAACGCAACTCAGCACGCCCAGGCTGCAGATCAGCCAGGCCATCGGCATGCGGAACGGGCGCGGCAGGTCCGGCTGGGTGCGGCGTAGGATCAGCACGCCGGCACACACCGCCGCGAACGCGATCAGCGTGCCCATCGAGGTCAGCTCGCCAAGGATGTCCAGTGGGAACAGCGCCGCCAGCAGCGCGATGCCGATGCCGGTGATCACCGTGTTGATGTGCGGGGTGCGGTACTTCGGGTGGATCCTGGTGAACACCGGCGGCAGCAGGCCGTCGCGCCCCATGATCATGAAGATGCGCGGCTGGCCGATGATCATCACCAGTACCACCGAGGACAGGCCGACCAGCGCGCCGACCTCGACCACCCAGCGCAGCCAACCCAGCTGCGGATGCGCGGCCACCGCGGTCACCACCGGTTCGTCGGTGCCCAGCAGCTGGAACGGCACCAGGCCGGTCATCACCGCGGCCATCGCGATGTAGAGCACGGTGCAGACCACCAGCGACAGCATCATGCCGATCGGCATGTCGCGCTGCGGGTTCTTGGATTCCTGCGCCGCCACCGAGACCGCCTCGAAGCCGATGTAGGCGAAGAACACCATCGCCGCGCCACGCAGCACGCCTTCCATGCCGTACTTGCCGGGGCCTTCGTTGGCGGGGATGAACGGCGTCCAGTTGCTGGTGTCCACGTACTTCCAGCCGACCACGATGACCAGCAGGATGAGGCCGGTCTTGAGCACGACCATCGCCATGTTCATTGCCGATGACTTGCTGATGCCGACGTAGCACAGCCAGGTCAGCAGCAGTACCAGCGCAGCGGCCGGCAGGTTGGCGATAGCACCGGTGGGGCGCAGCTGTGCGTCCAGTGGCGCACTGACCAGCGCCGCTGGCAGATGGATGTCGAACTGGCTGAGCAGGCTGAGGAAGTAGCCGGTCCAGCTGACCGCCACCGCCGACGCAGAGACGCCGTATTCGAGCACCAGCATCCAGCCGATGAACCAGGCCGACAGTTCGCCGAAGGTGGCGTAGGTATAGGTATAGGCGCTGCCGGAAACCGGCACCATCGAGGCGAACTCGGCGTAGGCCAGCGCGCAGAAGGCGCAGCAGATGGCGGCCAGCACGAACGACAGCATGATCGCGGGGCCGGCGTGATTGGCGGCGGCCTGGCCGGTGATGACGAAGATGCCGCCGCCGATCACGGCACCGATGCCGAGGGCGGTCAGGCCCCAAGGGCCGAGGTGGCGGCGCAGGCTCAGGCCGTTGGCGTCTTCATGGGCGGCATGCGGGTGCTTGGTGGCCCACAGTTGCTTGAACATGTCTGGTGGTCTTGTCGAAGCGCGCCGAGTCTGGCGCGCGGGGAAAACGGACGGGCCGGCCC
>NZ_JBHHMJ010000546.1:0-305 GCF_042136455.1 Stenotrophomonas sp. 3diitr2024 | reverse complement strand
CGTCGTAGTGCACGGCATCCACGCGGCCCTGGTCCAGCGCGTGCGAGCTGACTTCCATCGCCACCGCGCGCGCACCGGCGTCGCGCAGCTGTGCCAGCGAAATCTTGTTGACCGACAGCAGGCGATTGAAGGCGGCCACGCTGAGGTTGGCGCTTACCGGTATGTTGAGCGCTTTCAGCAGGCCGGACGGAGTCACGTTGGCCTGTGCCAGGCCGTCGTGCTGGTAGCCATAGGCGCGCATCTTGGCGGCGATACCGGTGCCGCGGCCTTCCTGGTCCAGGTACAGCAGCACGCCGCCGCCCAGT
>NZ_JBHHMJ010000534.1:0-22518 GCF_042136455.1 Stenotrophomonas sp. 3diitr2024 | reverse complement strand
GCGGCGACCGAGCTTACATGGGTGAGGGCGCTTTGCTTGCGAAGCACTGCTTCGCAAGCGCCCGAACGCACAGCCGCCAGCGGCTGGGCCGGGCCCCGGAGGGGTACTTGCAGCGGCCCCTGCAAGCGGACCCACCCCGCCATCCCACGGATAGTCAGCTTTTGCCTTTGCCTTTGCCGTTGCCTTGGCAGGTGCAGGGCTGCAAGCCCCGCCGCAAGCACACCCCTCATACCACCGGAATGCTGTGCTGCCCCAGATTCCGGTACGGCGGCGTGGACATGACCATCTCCGCCAGCGAATAGGCCAGCTCGCGCTCGGCCATCACCGTGCCATCGGCACCATGCTCCAGCAGATGCTTCACTTCGGCATCGCTGTGCGCACGTGCCAGCAGGGTCAGGTCCGGGTTGATCGCACGCAGCTTGGCCAGTGCCTCGCCGGCTTCCAGCGGCTGTGGGATCGCCAGCACTGCGATCTTGGCCCGCTCCGGATGGGCCTCGGCCAGCACCCGGTCGGCGGCGGCGCTGCCACGGATCGCTGCCAGGCCCCTGGCGTGCGCCTGCTCGACGTGCTCTTTGTTGTCATCGATCACCAGCACCGGCACGCCGCGATCGCGCAGTACCTGGGCCAGCTCGCTGCCCACCCGGCCATAGCCGATCACGATGGCATGGTCATGCAGGTCGCGCGACGGGCCGGTCCCCTCCTCCGGCTCCGGCGTTTGCGGCTGCTTTTCCTGCTTGGCCTGCCATCGGTCGAGCAGGCCGAACACCAGCGGGTTGAGCATGATCGATACCAGCGCGCCGGCCAGCACCAGCGACTGGCCTTCCTTCGGCAGGATCTGCAGCGCCACGCCGAGGCCGGCGATTATGAAGGCGAACTCGCCGATCTGGGCGAGGCTGGCCGAGATGGTCAGCGCAGTGCTGGTCGGGTGGCCGAACGCACGCACGATGAAGAACGCGGCTGCCGACTTGCCGAACATGATGATCAGCACCGTGGCCAGCACCTGCCACGGATGCTGGACGAGGATGTTGGGGTCGAACAGCATGCCGACCGAGACGAAGAACAACACCGCGAACGCATCGCGCAGCGGCAGCGAATCGTGCGCGGCCTTGTGGCTCAGTTCCGATTCGTTGAGCAGCATGCCGGCGAAGAACGCGCCCAGCGCGAACGAGACGCCGAACAGCATCGCCGAGCCGAACGCCACCCCCAGCGCGATTGCCAGCACCGACAGGGTGAACAGTTCGCGCGAACCGGTACCGGCGATACGTTCGAGGATCCAAGGGATGACCCGGCGCCCGACCACCAGCATCACCGCCACGAACAGGCCCAGCTGCACGAAGGTCCAGCCGATGTCGGCCAGCACGCTGCCCAGCGAGTGCGACTCCTTGGCCGCGTCGGGGCCGAACACACCGGCCATCACCGGCATCATCACCAGTGCCAGCACGCAGGCCAGGTCTTCCACGATCAGCCAGCCGACCGCGATCTTGCCGCGCATGGTTTCCAGCAGACGGCGTTCCTCCATCGCCCGCAGCAGTACTACGGTACTGGCCGTGGCCAGCGAGAAACCAAAGATGACGCCGTGAATGGCCGGCCAGCCCATCAGCGAGGCCACGCCCCAGCCGAGCAGGGTGGCCACCGCGATCTGGCCGATGGCGCCGGGGATGGCGATGGCCTTGACCGCCATCAGGTCCTTCAGCGAGAAGTGCAGGCCGACGCCGAACATCAGCAGCATCACGCCCAGTTCGGCCAGCTGGTTGGCCAGCGCCTGGTCGGCGACGAAGCCGGGGGTGAACGGGCCTACGCAGATGCCAGCAACCAGGTAACCGACCAGGGGAGACAAGCGGAGCTTGTTGGCCAGCGCGCCGAAGATGAAGGCGAGCCCCAGGCCAACGGCCACGATGTTGATCAGGTCGGTGTCATGGTGCATCGGCACTCGCAGGAAATCGGGGGTGCCCCGATTTTCACCGATGAGGCCAGATACGGCAAACCCGGCCAGCGTATCGGATCGTTGCGTGGGCGGCTTGTACGGGCGAGATATCAAGCCTTGTTGAGAGATGGCAGGCCCTAGCGGGCCGAATGGTGCCTACCTATGGGGGGCTCCAGGCGTAGCCGTCGATGATCACACCATCTGCCGGCGCTGGGTCTCTTCAAGGGCAGGCTCGGCCTGCTGCGGCGAGGCGGCCAACTGCTTGTCCAACTGATGAATCTGCCGCAGCGACTCCGCAACGGATGGCTGAAGGGCCGTTTCAATGTTGATGGGGGCACGCAGATGGCCCGGGTCATCCAAGGCTCCTTGAATGACGAAGATGTTCTCCGGCCTTGGGGGCTGACCAGTCGGCAAGCCCAATACCACATGGTCGATCCGTTCCAGACCTTGTGCCCGGGCAAGTTGGGTGAGGCTGGCCGCCATGCGTTGGCTGGATTCATCAGATGTGCGACCCAGCGATGCGTCCAGCGCATGGACGCCGGCGAGTGCCTGCTGGTGAAGCGATGCCGAGGCATCGCTCAGCGATGGGATGCTGGTTTCCGGCCGTTCGGTTGCCGGTTGCGGCTGCGAAGGACTGGTGGGCCGCACGCGCTCTGCCTTGCGAATGGACTCGATCAGCTCCCGCGGCGTATCGGTGAACAGCAGTTCGCCTGCATCCAGGGACTGCCCAGTAACCTTGTTCACGGTACTGGTCGCCCACGATGCGCAGGTATTGCCATATGACCAGGTGACATTTTCGCCCAAGGCCTGGTCAAGTCGCTTGACCTGCTCGGGAGTCAATTCGTAATAGCGTGAGGCCGAAGATGTGGCCCGGGCTTCCATGCCTTCGCGGATGTCCGAACCTGGACCATTGTCCTCAACGAGTGGATGGTTGTCTGGCCACAGGCCATGGAACGTCGTATGGCCGTTTCGCGTCACCGAGATCCAGGCGTGGCCGTCCACGAACTGATTGAACGACCCCTGTGTATTGGGGTCTACGTGACTATGGATGCCGAGGACGACCTTGTCGCTCATGGAATGCCCTTACGGAAAAATCTGTGTTTCGCCATCGGCGTACAGCATCACCACGCGCGGCGCCATCAAGGGAATTTCCTGACGGGCCGGGCCAGCAGGTCCGGGCTTCACGTCGCGCCGCAGCATGGTTGTGCATTGGCCGGATATGGGACAGCGATCGACAACGACTTTCATGGTGTCCCCTTCCACGACATAGCTCATCCCTGCCGCGTAATACATGCTTTCCATCGGTTCATTGAACTGGACCTGGAGCTTCGACGCGGAGAGCTGGGTGACGACGACCGGCTCAAGGCTCGATTTGGAATAGCTGGGTTTCACGTGATCTCCTGAACACCCTGACAGGGGGGCCGCCAGCGCAACCCACGCGAGCGCAGCGTACACATGGCGGCGAGTGATGCAGGCTCTCGTCACGGAGCGGCTCCTTCGTTGGTCCGCTGATTATGCACGGGACGGCCTATGAGGCGCGTGCAACAGAGCACAGCCTGGAAACCGGGTGCAGGAGCTGGCAACGTATACGGTCAGGACCGCGCCTGCCCCGAGGTCGCCGGCGGGTGTGTGGAGCAGCGCCGGGCAGGGCACGGCGCCCCCATTACCGCTTACCAGGTGTACTTGATCCGCCCGTACACATACGCGCCATTGAAGCCGAACGGCGAGTAGTTGCTGTACGGCAGCATGCCGAAGGTGGAGTTCTGCAGGTCTTCGGTGCGGTCCGGGTACTTGTCCAGCAGGTTGTCGGCGCCCACGGTCAGGGTCCAGTTGCTGCTCGGCTTGTAGCTGGCCGAGGCATCCACCACCCAGGCATCGCCGTAGGTCTGGTCGCGCAGCGCGGTGGCCGAGTTGCGCACGGTGAACTTGCCGTAGCGGGTTGCGGCCAGGCCCAGTTCCCAGTGGTCCGAACGCCAGGTGCCGCTCAGGATCGCCTTGTCGCGCGGGTAGCTGTCCTCGATGCGACCGATCTCATCACGGCCGATCAGCGACTGGGTCAGGCCCAGGGTGCCGAACACCGCCGGAGTGCCGCCGACGCGGCGCACTTCGGTGTCGTTGTAGCTGTAGGCGGCGGTCAGCTCCAGGCTGCTGGCGCTGAACGGCACCGTGTAGCTGGACACGAAGTCGACGCCACGGGTGCGCGTATCCAGGCCGTTGGTGAAGTACGAGAACGCAGTCACCTGCGGCAGGCCCAACCCGGCCAGCAGGGCACTGGATGCCGCGTTGGTAGTGATGCTGGACGACAGCGCGATGCGGTCATCGATGTCGATCTGGTACGCATCGACGGTGATGTACAGGCGGTCGACCGGCTGCAGTACCAGGCCCAGGCTGTAGGAGGTGGAGGTTTCGGCCTTCAACGGCGAGGCGCCCAGCGCCTGCGCGGCCGGGCTGGTGGTCGGGAAGGTGCCACGCTCGACGAACACGCCATTGAGGAACTGGCTGGTCACCGCCTGGTAGCCCTGCTGCGCCAGCGACGGCGCACGGAAGCCGCTGGAGGCGGTGGCACGCAGCGCGACCTTGTCGGTGAACGCATAGCGCGCCGACAGCTTGCCGGAGAAGCGGTCGCCGAAGTCCGAGTAGTCCTCGTAGCGGCCGGTGATGCCGGCCGAGAACTTCTCGGTCAGGTCCGCTTCCAGGCCCGCATAGACCGCGTAGTTGTGGCGGTCGGCATGCACTTCATTGGTCGGGGTGAAGCCGGCGAAGCCCTGCGCGCCGCTGCCGGTGTACGAGTTCAGTTCGCCCGGGTTCTGGTCCCACTTCTCCTTGCGGTACTCACCGCCGAAGGACAGCGTGACCGGGTAGGCAAGGCCCCAGTCCAGCGACTTGGTCAGGTCGGCGTTGAAGATGTCCTGCTGGTACTTCAGCGTGCCGTCGTAGAACGAGCGCGGGCTGGTCGCACCGAGGCTGTAGTTGATGCTGTTGCGGGTGTGGAAATCGAGGGTGTTCTCGCCGTGGTTCAGGCTCAGGTCCCAGGTCCAGCCGCTGTCGGTGTTGCCCTTGACCCCGGCCACCAGCGAGCGGTCCTTGGAATACTGGTTGATCTCCGGCACGTAGCCGTCCGGATAGGTCTGCGCCAGCAGCGCGCTCTGCCCGCTGTGGTTGCGCGAACGGTAGAACGCAAACGAGGTGATGTCGCGATTGCTGAGCAGCGCGCTGGCGTAGCCGGTCACGTGGTCGCTGAAGTCGAAGCTGGCGTTGGCCGACGCAGCAGTGGCATCCACGCGCGGGTCGCCGACGATGAAGGTCTTCTGGCCGATGCTGGGGAAGTTGCCGGTGTTCGGCGTGGTGCCGCGGTACGGGCCGGCGCGGTTGCTTTCATCCTGCTGGCTGATCTGGCCGGCCACGTGCACGCGGCCTCGGCCGTTGCCGAACTCGACGCCGGTATCGCCGGAAAGCTGGTACTTGTTGCCGTCGCCGGCGGAGTACTGGCCGTAGTCCACGGCCAGGCTGCCGCCACTGCCGCTGCCCTTGAGCACGATGTTGATGACGCCGGCAATGGCGTCCGAGCCGTACTGCGCCGACGCGCCGTCGCGCAGCACCTCCACGCGCTCGATCGCGGCGATCGGGATCGCGTTGATGTCCACCGCAGACGAGCCACGACCGATGCTGCCGTTGACGTTGATCATCGCTGAGGTGTGGCGGCGCTTGCCGTTGACCAGCACCAGCACCTGGTCCGGCGACAGGCCGCGCAGTTGCGCCGGGCGCACGCCGCTGGTGCCGTCGGTCAGTGCCGGGCGCGGGAAGTTCAGTGAGGGCAGGGCGCGTGAAAGGGCGGTGGCCAGTTCGCTGGTGCCGGTGGACTGCAGCGCTTCGGGGGTGATGATGTCGATCGGCGACTGCGATTCGGCGACGGTGCGGTCGGCCACGCGGGTGCCGGTGACGATCACGGTGTCCAGGGTGTTGGCGGCGGTGCCGGCCTGCTGGGCGGCGGCGACGAACGGAGAGCCACCGAGTGCGACAGCGACGGCGGCGGCGATCAGGCTGGTCTTGCGGGTCATCGGGATGGGCTCCGGTTGGCGGGGGCGGCACCGGAATCGACATCACGGGGGTGAGGCGGACGGCGGTTGTTGCGGTGCGCAATACAGCAATTAACGGGATATTCAGTGCCTGTCAAATGCCGGTCATCGGAAAAAACGTTGCAGCAGCAACCATTTAGCCCGGACAGGCATCGGCGGGGAGGAGACCCGGGACGCGCGCGGCGAGGACGTGGGAGAGAGGAACGTCGGCCACTGCGCATCCCGGGACGCGTCAAGTATTCGTTAACGCTAGAATTGCGTCGCAGGAACAGTGCTCACCAGCACATTCCATCCGGTTATATGGACCCCTTCCCCGATGATCTCCCTTCGTAATTTCGCCTTGCGCCGCGGCGAGCGGCTGCTGTTGTCCAATGTCGACCTGACCCTGCACGCCGGTTACCGGGTAGGTGTGGTCGGCCGCAACGGTGCTGGCAAATCCAGCCTGTTCGCGGCGGTGAAGGGCGAACTGGAGGCCGACAAGGGTGACGTCGACCTGCCCGGCAAGGTCCGTATCGCCAGCGTGGCCCAGGAAACCCCGTCGCTGCCGGACCCGGCGCTGAGCTTCGTGCTGGGCGGCGATACCGAGGTGGCCGCGGTGCTGGCCGAAGAGGCCGAGGCGACCGCCCGCGAAGACTGGGAGGCGGTGGCCAACGCACACACGAAGATGGCCGAGATGGGCGCCTACGACGCCGAAGCGCGCGCCGGCAAGCTGTTGCACGGCCTTGGTTTCCCGGCCGAGACCCACCACCGCGCGGTGTCCTCGTTCTCCGGTGGCTGGCGCGTGCGCCTGAACCTGGCCCGCGCGCTGATGATGCCCAGCGACCTGCTGCTGCTCGACGAACCGACCAACCACCTCGATCTGGACGCGGTGTACTGGCTGGAACAGTGGCTGCTGAAGTACCCGGGCACCCTGCTGCTGATCTCGCATGACCGCGAGTTCCTCGACAACGTGGCCACCCACACCCTGCACCTGCACGGCGGCGGCGCCAAGCTCTACCCGGGCGGCTACACCGATTTCGAGCGCCAGCGCGCCGAACAGCTGCGCCAGCAGCAGATCGCGCACGAGAAGGAGCAGGCCGAGCGTGCCCACCTGCAGAGTTTCATCGACCGCTTCAAGGCGCAGGCCAGCAAGGCCGCGCAGGCGCAGAGCCGCATGAAGCGCCTGGCCAAGCTGGCCGGCACCGAAGCGGTGCGCGCCGAACGCGAGTTCCGCATCGAGTTCGCGCCGCCGGCCAAGCTGCCGTTCTCGCTGATCCGCCTGAATCACGTCGAAGCCGGCTATGGCCAGGACGCGGTGATCCTGCACAACGTCGGCTTCGGCCTGGAAGCGGGCCAGCGCATTGGCCTGCTCGGCCCGAACGGCGCCGGCAAGACCACCCTGGTGAAGACCCTGGTGGGTGAACTGGCGCCGATCGTCGGTGAGCGCATGGCGCACCCGGACCTGAAGATCGGCTACTTCGCCCAGCACACGGTGGAGTCGCTGCACGAAGGCCAGTCGCCGATGGAGCACTTCCGCGAGATTGCCCCGGATGCGCCGAACCAGTCGTTCCGCGATTTCCTTGGCAAGTGGAATTTCCCCGGCGACCGTGCGTTCGAGCCGGTCGATGGTTTCTCCGGTGGCGAGCGCGCGCGCCTGGCGCTGGCGCTGATCGCCTGGCAGCAGCCGAACGTGCTGCTGCTGGACGAACCGACCAACCACCTTGACCTGGAAATGCGCGAAGCACTGGCCGAAGCGCTGGCCACCTTCGAAGGCGCGATCGTGATGGTCTCGCATGACCGCCACCTGATCGGCCTGGTCTGCGATACCTACTGGCGCGTGGCCGATGGCGTGGTCGAGCCGTTCGACGGTGACCTGGATGCATACGCCGCGTGGCTGCGCACCCGTCCGCAGGCGCAGGGCACGAAGGCCCGCATGGAGCAGGTGGAAGAGCCGGTGGTGGTCAAGACCGCCCCGGTGGCACAGGTGGTGCAGAAAAAGCCCGTGAACCCGCACAAGCTGGCCGCCGCCGAGGCCAAGGTGGCCGAGCTGGAAGGTGTGCTGGCCGAGCTGGACCGCCAACTCGCCGACCCGGCCAACTATGCCGATGCCAGCCGCATGGCGGTGATCGGCCGTGACCGCGAAACCGCCGCCGCGCAGCTGGAAAAGGCTGAAGCGGCGTGGATGGAGCTGCTGGAGTCGTAACTCCGCAAAAAAAGGGGACGGAGGGGATTAAGTCGTATGTGCACAAATGACTTAATCCCCTCCGTCCCCTTTTTTCATGCCTGCGCCTGCAGCCACTCGCGGAAGCGCTTGGCCGGCTCGCGCTCGGCGCGCGAACGTAGCCGCGTCAGCCAGTATCGGCCCAGCTCCAGCGTGGTGCCGAACGGCTGCAGCAGGCGGCCTTCGGCCAGTTCCTGCTCGAACATGCGCAGCGGCAGCAAGGCCACGCCGGCACCGCCGGCGGCGGCCATCGCCACCGTCAGCGAGGAATCGAACACCGGCCCACGGGCTTCCACGCCGCTGACGCCGGCCGCCTGCAGCCAGCGCGGCCATTCGTCGCTGCGATAGGAACGCAGCAACGGCAGCGTGGCCAGGTCGCGCGGCTGCTTCAGCCGCCGCGCCAATGCCGGGGCGCACAGCGGCGCGAAGGGCGCATTGAGGATCGCCGTGCAGGCCTGGCCCTGCCAGTCGCCATCACCGAAGCGGATGGCCAGATCCAGCCCCTCGCCGGCCAGGTCGATGCGGTTGTTGTGGGTCTGCAGGCGCAGCTCGATGTCCGGATGCGCGGCCTCGAATGCGGCCAGCCGTGGCAGCAGCCAACCGGTGGCGAAGGTGCCGACCACCCCCAGCGTCAGCACTTCGCGGGCCGGCCCGCCGGTGTAGCGCGCGATGCTGGCCGAGATGCGTTCGAACGATTCGTTGAGCACCGGATACAGTGCTGCGCCTTCATCGGTCAGCGCCACGCCGCGCGGCAGGCGATGGAACAGGCGGATGCCGAGCCGGTCTTCCAGACCCCGGATCTGGTGGCTCAGCGCGGCCTGGCTGACGCACAACTCGAGCGCGGCACGGGTGAAGTTCTGATGGCGGGCGGCGGCTTCAAAAGCACGCAGCGCGTTGAGCGGCAGGGTCGGGTGCAGCATCGGAAAGCCGTGAGCCAGGGTGATGGCTGATCCTACCGTTCAATAAGGAATTTCGTAAATCTCAACAAGTTGATTACGACAGACATGAGATCAACTTATGGCTTGCCTTGATTCTTCGCGCTGGTCGGCTGCAGGGGAAGCGCCAATAATCGAGCGGTCACCAGGAGAACCCTATGCTCGCCCGTCGCCGATTCCTGCAGTTCAGTGGTGCTGCCGTTGCTTCCTCGCTGCTTGCCCCGGCGTTGGCGCGAGCTGTTTCCCCATCGTCCGGCATATCCGCCGCGAACGCCGCCATTGCCGGCGCCGCCGATTTCGCCGCGCTGGAGAAAGCCAGCGGTGGCCGTCTGGGCGTCACCGTGCTGAACACCGGTAACGGCCGTCGCATCGGCGGACATCGTCAGGACGAGCGCTTCCCGATGTGCAGCACGTTCAAGTCGATGCTGGTTGCCCATGTGCTGAGCCTTGCCGATGCAGGCCGCGTTTCGCTCGACACACGTGTGCCCATCGCCGAAAAGGATCTGCTGTCCTACGCCCCGGTGGCGCGCCGCCATGTGGGCAAGGACCTGACGGTGCGCGACCTGTGCCGGGGCACGCTGACCACCAGCGACAACACGGCGGCCAACCTGCTGCTGGAGGTGGTGGGCGGGCCGTCGGCGCTGACGGCATTCCTGCGCGGGCAGGGCGACAGCGTTACCCGCAATGACCGCAACGAGCCGGACGTGAATCTGTTCGCGAAGGGAGACCCGCGCGATACCACTAGCCCGGCCGCGATGGCCACCAGCTTGGCCCGCTTCGCGGTGGGCAATGGCCTGCAGCCGGCATCGCGCCAGCAGTTCACTGATTGGCTCATCGACAACCAGACCGGCGATGCCTGCCTGCGCGCCGGGCTGGGCAAGCGCTGGCGGGTGGGGGACAAGACCGGCAGCAACGGTGATGACACGCGCAACGACATTGCCGTGCTGTGGCCGCATGCGGGCGGCGCAGCGTGGGTGGTCACCGCCTATCTGCAGGGCGCGTCGGTCGATGACGATCAGCGCGCAGCGGTGCTTGCACGGGTGGGGGCGCTGGCCGACGCGATGATCGGATGAGGTAACCGGGGTCATTCGAAAATGGCTTGCCGGATCGGTTCAGCGCGCGCATCCTGCGCGCGTTCCAACCCCACGGAAGACCCCATGAGCCATGAACTGATCTACCTGTTGCTGATCTTCGCGCTGCTGGTGATCCCACGCGCGTTGCAGCGTTTCAGTCTGCCTGCCCCGTTGACCTGCCTGCTGTTCGGCATCATCGGCATGCTCTGGCTGGGGGATCAGGCACATGATGCGGTGATCGGACTGCTGGCCACCCTGGGCATTTCCTCGCTGTTCCTGTTCGCCGGCCTGGAAGTGGATCTGCAGGCGCTGCGCCGGGGTATGTGGCCGCTGCTGGCACATCTGGTCATCCGTACCGGCACGCTGTTCGGCGTCGGCTGGTTGGCCTGGCGTTACGCAGGATTGCCGTGGCAGGCCGCCGGGCTGCTGGCGTTGGCGCTGCTGACGCCCTCCACCGGTTTCATCATGGACTCGCTGTCGCGGCTGGGCCTGAGTGAGGACGAACGGTTCTGGGTGACCAGCAAGGCCATCGCCGGTGAGCTGCTGGCGCTGGCTGCCTTGTTCATCGTGCTGCAGGCCGGCGATCCGGGGCACATGGCGCTGTCCAGCCTGGCGCTGCTGGCGATGATGGTCGGCCTGCCGCTGCTGTTCATCGCGCTGGGCCGCTGGGTGGCGCCGCACGCGCCGGGTTCGGAGTTCTCGCTGCTGGTGATGGTCGGCATGGTGGCGGCCTACATCACCTACCTGCTGGGCGTGTATTACCTGGTCGGCGCGTTCATTGCCGGCCTGGTCGCGCGCCTGCTGCACCAGCGCATGCCGCTGCTGGCCTCGCACGAGAACCTGCACGCGCTGCGCTTGTTCGCCTCGTTCTTCGTGCCGTTCTATTTCTTCAACGCTGGCACCAAGGTGCCCAGCGAAGCGTTGAGCTTCGAGGCGCTGGGGCTGGGCATCGTGATCACCCTGGTGGTGCTGCCGCTGCGCATCGGCGTGGTCTGGCTGCAGCGCCGGGTGATGTTCGGCGAGAGCTTCCGCAGCAGCCTGCGGGTCTCGCTGGCGCTGGCCCCGACCCTGATCTTCACCCTGGTGCTGGCGGCGATCATGCGCGAGCGCTTCCAGATACCCGCAGTGCTGTTCGGCGCGCTGCTGCTGTACGCCGCACTGACCACGCTGCTGCCGTCGCTGGTGTTCCGCACGCCGTTCGACGTCGATCCGGTGGAGCAGGAACCGGCGGGCGAGGGCGAGGCCGCACCGGTCGCGGCCACCGAAGTCAGCCACGCCGAGCCGCCGAAGGCGCCGCTGCCACCGCTGGGCTGAGCCGCAGCCGCGTGCAGCGGCTTGCACTCCCGCGCGTCAACACAGACACTGCGCGCCCGTGAAGCGCGCCCTGCCGTGGGCGGCCACAGCCAGGAGCAACAGGCGTGACCCAGGAAAGCAACCCAGACCGCAGCCTGTTGCCGGGCAAGATCCTGTTGTGGTTTTCGGCAATCGCGCTGCTGGTCCTGCTGGGCTGCAGCTGGTCGATGCCCCCGGTCGATGCCTCCGGTTTCCGGCAGACGCAGACTGCCCTGTCGATCGACTGGTTGCTACGGGGCGGGCCCTGGCTGGACTACGTGACCCCGGTGCTGGGCGCGCCCTGGTCGATCCCCTTCGAGTTCCCGTTCTACCAGTGGCTGGCGGCGTTGCTGTCCAGCGTCACCGGCATGAGTGCCGACAACAGCGGGCGGCTGGTCTCCACCGTCTTCCATGCCGGCTGCATCTGGCTGGTCTATCGCACGCTGCTGGCCTGGCGCCCTGACCGCACGCTGGCGCTGTGCGTGGCCGGCGCATTCGCCGTCTCACCGTACGCGCAGTTCTGGGGGCGCTCGGTGATGATGGAGTCCAGCGCGGTGTTCTTCGGCCTGCTCTTTGTCTGGGCGATGGCACGCCTGCGCAGCCAGCCGCGCGTGTGGGTGGGCCTGGTCGCCATCGTCGCGGCGGTGCTGTCGGCGGCCATCAAAGTCACCTCGTTCTTCGGCTTTGCCGCGTTCGTTGCGCTGGCCTTCCTGTGGCTGGCCCTGCACGAGCACGGCTGGCGCCCGCGGTGGCTGCAGCAGCATTGGCAGCTGCTGTTCTGGGGTGGTCTGTCCGCGCTTGCCGCGCTGGCCACGCTCAGCCTGTGGCTGCAGCATGCCGATGCGCTGAAGGCGCAGTCGGCGCTGGGCCGGCAGATCACCTCCGATGCACTGTCCACCTGGAATTACGGCACCCTGCAGCAGCGCCTGGATCCGGCTACCTGGTGGGGCACGGTGTTCAAGAAGCGCTTCTCCGGTGCGATCGGCTCCAACTGGATCTTCCTGGTCTTCGTCATCGCCGGGCTGTGGCAGAAGCGCACGCGCACGGCGGTGGGGATCCTGCTGCTGGCCTACCTGGCGCCGTTCCTGGTCTTCACCAACCTGCACATCGCCCATCCCTACTACCAGGCGGCCAATATCGTGTTCGCCACGTCGATCATCGGCCTGGTGCTGTGGTCGACGGTGCTGGCGGCCGAAGCGGCGGGCAAGCCGCGCCGTGGCGTTGCACTGGCGATCTTCCTGTGCGTGCTGTCGGTGGGCTTTGGCCTGGTGAAGTCGCTGAAGGACATCAAGGAAGCGCGCGAGCCGACACCGGTTTTGCAGATCGCCGAGGCCATCCGGACCGGCACCCCGGCGCAGGGCGTGGTGGTCGCGTTCGGTCAGGACTGGTCCTCCGAGCTGCCGTATTTCTCCGGCCGCCGTGCCGTGATGATTCCGGACTGGGCATCGGACGACGTGCTCGCATCGTTGGCTGCAGATGACGCAGCACTGGGGGGACTGCCGCTGGCCGCGCTGGTCAACTGCCCCAACCAGGTGGGCAGCAGCCCCGAGCGCGTGCAATGGCTGGCCGAGATCACCCGGCGCCATGCCGCCGGTGGCCAGAAGCAGGACGTGGGCGGTTGCGAGGTCTGGCTGCACCCCTGAAGTGACGTGGCCGGTCAGCGCGGTTTGCGCGCACCGGCCCGGGTCGTTAGGGTTGGGGCATGAGACTGCCTGCCGTTGTTGCCGCTTCCGCCCTCCTGCTCAGCCTCGCTGCCTGCTCGCAGCGTTCCGATACGGTCGCCCATGATCTGGCGACCGCACCGGCCGATGCCTTCATGGCCGCCATCGCCGCGCATTGCGGCCAGGCCTTTGAAGGCCGGGTGGTGGAGGACACGCCGGCGCCGACCGGCAAGGATCCGTTCGCCGGGCAGCGCCTGGTCATGCATGTACGCGGCTGTGCCGATCCTGCCCATGAATTGCGGATTCCCTTCCATGTGGGGGATGACCACTCGCGCACCTGGGTGCTGACCCGCACCGAAAACGGCCTGCGCCTGAAGCACGATCATCGCCATCAGGATGGCAGCGCGGATGCGATCACCCTCTATGGCGGCGACAGCACGCCACCGGGCACCGCCGAGCGCCAGCAGTTCCCGGCCGACTCCGATTCGGTGGCCATGTTCCGTCGTGCCGACATGCTGGCCTCCACGCACAACACCTGGGCGATGGAGATCGACCCCGACCAGACCTTCGTCTACGAGCTGGGCCGCCCGGACGGCCGCCGCTTCCGCGTGAAGTTCGACCTGAGCAAGCCGGTCGATCTGCCGCCGCCGCCGTGGGGTGACGACAAAGCGCCCGCACCGTGATCGCGGGGTCGGATGCCTCCTGTAAAGCGCTCCGCCCCCGGAAAGACCCCCAGTAGATCCGCGCCATGCGTGGAAGCGGGATACCTGGTCGGGTCAGAGCCCCTGCCGCTGGCCAGGGATCCGACCCCGTAACTCAACGCGTACCGAAGCGCGCCCGGCAACCGTTGCTCACCCACATCTGGCCCCGTGCGTAGCCCCAGCTGCGGCCCTCTTGGCAGGCGCTGCCGGACAGCTGCTGCTGCAGCACCGGCCGGCCCTGGCGCTCATCCCAGTCACAGTTCTGCGTGCGGTTGTTGTTGCTGCTGCAGGTGATGGAGTAGTTGCTGTTGCCGCCGCCCCAGCCACCGCCCCCGCCGCCACCCCATCCGCGAGCTTCGGCGAATTCGGCGCGGCAGCCGTTGCTGACCCACACCGCGCCGTTGCGCACCCCCCAGGTACGGCCTTCGTCGCAGGGGCTGCCGGACAGCTGGCGGACCAGGCGGGCATTGCGCCAGCCGACCGGGCAGCTGCGTTCGCGATTGTTCTGGCTCTCACAGCGGATGGTTTCGCCGGGCCGGCCGTTGTTGCCGCCCCAGCCACCGCCGTTGCCGCCGCCCCAGCCACCACGGGCCTCGACGAATTCGGCGCGGCAGCCATTGGTGACCCAGATGCTGCCATTGCGGCTGCCCCAGGTGCGGCCCTCGTCGCAGGCGCTGCCGGACAGCTGGCGGACCAGCTGCGCATTGCGCCAGCCTGTGTTGCACACGCGTTCTCGGTTGTTCTGGCTCTCGCAACGGATCACCCCGCTTTGCGCGGCGGCCGGGGCGGAGGGCAGGGCGAGCGTGGCGATGGTGCCCAGGCTCAGGGTCACGGCCAGGCGGGCCAGGGACAGCGGATTCATGGCGGCATCCCATACGGTGGCAGGTGCCTGACTATAGGGAGGGGGATGATCAAGCCGGTGTGACTGGCCGGATTTGCCCCGGCCGGGGCCTCGGCCGCAGAATACGAGGCTTTCCGGCCCCCATCCGGTGCCGGCGTTCTCCAGCGGAGCTTCCCCCAATGCGTACCCACTTCTGCGGCCTGGTCGACGAGACCCTGATTGGCCAGACTGTCACCCTCGCCGGTTGGACCGACGTGGCCCGTAACCAGGGCGGCGTCTGCTTCATCGATCTCCGCGATCATGAAGGCATCGTGCAGGTGACCGTGGAGGTCGACAACGCCGAAGTGTTCGCCGTGGCGGCTTCGCTGGGCTACGAGGACGTGCTGCAGGTGGAGGGCGTCGTGCGCGCCCGCCACGCGGTGAACGACAAGATGCGCACCGGCAAGGTGGAAGTGATCGCCACTGCCATCACTGTGCTGAACAAGGCTGCGCCCCTGCCGTTCCACGCCCACGAGAACCCGGGCGAGGAAACCCGCCTGAAGTACCGCTACCTGGACCTGCGCCGTCCGGAAATGCAGCGCATGCAGCGCACCCGCATCAAGCTGGTGCAGGCCCTGCGCCGCCACCTGGACGAGAAGGGCTTCCAGGACATCGAAACCCCGATCCTGACCAAGGCCACCCCGGAAGGCGCGCGCGACTTCCTGGTGCCGGCGCGCATGCACCCGGGCGAGTTCTACGCCCTGCCGCAGAGCCCGCAGCTGTTCAAGCAGATCCTGATGGTGGCCGGCTTCGACCGCTACTACCAGATCGCGCGCTGCTTCCGCGACGAAGCGCTGCGTGCCGACCGCCAGCTGGAGTTCACCCAGCTGGACATGGAATTCGCCTTCGTGCGCGAGCGCGACGTGCAGGACTTCGTTGAAGACATGATCCGCGCCATCTTCAAGGAAGTGGTCGACGTCCAGCTGGATGCCAGCTTCCCGCGCATGACCTGGGCCGAGGCGATGCGTCGCTACGGTTCGGACAAGCCGGACCTGCGCATCGCGCTGGAGCTGGTCGACGTGGCTGAGCTGGTCAAGGACAGCGAGTTTGCAGTGTTCACCGGCCCGGCCAACGATGCCGAAGGCCGCGTCGCCGCGCTGCGCATCCCGGGCGGTGCAGCGCTGAGCCGCAAGCAGATCGACGAGTACGCCGCGCACGCCACCAAGTACGGCGCCAAGGGCCTGGCCTACATCAAGATCGCCGACAACGGCGAAGTCAGCTCGCCGATCCAGAAGTTCTTCAGCGAGGCCTCCTTCGCTGCGCTGGTGGCCCATGTTGGCGCCGGCAACGGCGACATCGTGTTCTTCGGTGCCGGTGGCTACAACAAGGTCTCCGACTTCATGGGCGCGCTGCGCCTGAAGGCTGGCAAGGACTTCGGCCTGATCGCCGATGGCTGGGCGCCGCTGTGGGTCACCGACTTCCCGATGTTCGAATGGGATGAGGAAGAACAGCGCTACGTCGCCCTGCATCACCCCTTCACCGCGCCGGCCGTGGATGACATCGCCGACCTGCGCGCCAACGCCCGTACCGCCGTCTCGCGCGGCTACGACATGGTGCTCAACGGCAATGAAATCGGCGGCGGTTCGATCCGTATCCACCGTCCGGACATGCAGAGCGCAGTGTTCGAGCTGCTCGGCATCGGCGCCGAAGAGGCCCGTGCCAAGTTCGGATTCCTGCTCGACGCGCTGAACTACGGCGCGCCGCCGCACGGTGGCATCGCCTTCGGCATCGACCGCATCGCCGCGCTGATGGCCGGCACCGAGTCGATCCGCGACGTCATCCCGTTCCCGAAGACCACTGGTGCACAGGATCTGATGACCGACGCGCCGTCGCCGATCGTCGACGCGCAGCTGGCCGAAGTGCACATCCAGGTTCGCCCCAAGACCAACTGATCAGGAGATCCAGGCAATGACCGAGTTTGCGTTTTCGCTGGAGTGGGAAAAGCTGGGCAATGAAGGCTCCGAGGCCAACCTGGTCACCGAGCGTGCACGTGTGTTCGGTGGTTGGCTGGTCCGCGTCGGTACCAACCCGGCGGCAATGGCCCTGACCTTCGTCGCCGACGGCGAAGGCCGTTGGGACGGTGAAGACTTCGGCGTCGAGGATTACGAGGACGACGAAGAGGAAGAGTACGACGAGGACGAGGAAGGCGAGGAAGAAGACGACGAGGACGAAGAAGAGTACGAGGAAGAGGACGAGGAAGAAGAAGCGGAGTCGCCTGAAAAGGCTTGACCCCCGCTTCGCCCTGGCGTCAACTTCCTGCATGTATTCGATCCGCCGCGCCACTGTGGACGATGCGCCGACCCTGTCGGCGCTGGCCGCCCGCACATTCACCGAAACCTTCGGCCATCTGTACCCGCCGCAGGACCTGCAGGCCTTCCTGGAGGAGGCCTACACGCTCGAGCGCCAGCGCGTGATCCTGGCCCACCCCGATTACGCGGTGTGGCTGCTGGAACTGGATGGGGAAGCGGTCGGCCATGCCGCCGCCGGCCCCTGTGGCCTGCCGCATCCGGATGTGAAACCCGGTGACGGCGAACTCAAGCGCCTGTACCTGATCAAGACGCAGCAGAGCTGCGGCTGGGGTAGCCGCCTGCTGGAAACCGCGCTGGCCTGGCTGGAGCGCGAAGGCCCGCGCACGCTGTGGCTGGGCGTGTGGTCGGAGAACTTCGGCGCGCAACGCTTCTACGCCCGCTATGGTTTCGAGAAGGCCGGCGAGTACCTGTTCCCGGTCGGCGATACCAACGATCTTGAATTCATCCTGCGCCGCGCACCGCGCGCGGCCTGACGTTCACCGCCGCTTGCTGCGCGCGCGTGTTCAATCACCTCACGTTCCTGCCCCGCTGACCGCCAGGCTGTTTGCATGACTCCCCCCGTATTGCTGCTGCATGGCATCTGGAATGCCCGCGCCTGGGTCGGGCCGCTGGCCTGGCGCCTGCGCGCGCGTGGTTTCCAGGTGCATGCGTTCGGTTACTCCTCGGTGTTCGGTGGTCCCGACGTGGCGGTGCCCCAGCTGCTGGAACGGTTGGCCGACGCCGGGCCGTTGTCGCTGGTCGGCCACAGCCTGGGCGGGTTGCTGGCGCTGGAAGCGCTGCGGCGCAATCCGCAGCTGCCGGTGCAGCGGGTGGTCTGCCTGGGTTCACCGCTGCGCGGCAGTGGCACCGCACGCTCGTTGTCCGAGCACGGCTGGGGCCTGGCGCTGGGACGCAGCAGCGAGCTGCTGCTCGATGGCCTGCCGGACTGGCAGGGCAGGGCCGAGGTTGGCCTGATTGCCGGCTCGGTGCCGCACGGGCTGGGCAGCCTGCTGGGTGCCATCGACGATGCCTCCGATGGCACCGTGGCACTGGCCGAGACCCGGCTGCCGGGCCTGGCCGACCATTGCGTGGTCCGCACCAGCCACAGCGGCCTGGTGGTGTCGCCCGACGCCGCGCGGCAGACCGCGCATTTCCTGCGCCATGGCAAGTTCGACCACAGCCGCGACGCGGCGGCAGCATAGGGGCGGGGGAGGCAGGCCGCCCTGTAGAGCCGGGCCAATGCTCGGCTGCATTCCGTCGGGCCCATTGAGCCGAGCATTGGCTCGGCTCTACAA
The DNA here is from genome assembly GCF_042136455.1 of Stenotrophomonas sp. 3diitr2024. NCBI lineage: Bacteria > Pseudomonadati > Pseudomonadota > Gammaproteobacteria > Lysobacterales > Lysobacteraceae > Stenotrophomonas > Stenotrophomonas sp. 3diitr2024. Next base: position 4,153 of record NZ_JBHHMJ010000534.1, on the reverse strand, counting down.
CAATACGGGCCTAGACACGGTTGCAGCGCCCGATCAGGTAGAATCCGCGCCTTGATCCTGAAGCAGCCAGACGGTAGCACCCATGGGTAGAGGCCCCTCCATCGAAGCCCGCAAGAACGCGTCCGACGCGAAGCGCGGCAAGATTTTCACCAAGATCATCCGCGAGATCGGCGTTGCCGCGCGCGGCGGTGGAGGCGACCCCAACAACAATCCGCGCCTGCGCGTGGCCGTGGACAAAGGCCTGGCCGTGAACATGTCCAAGGACGTGATCGAGCGTGCCATCAAGAAGGCGACCGGTGAGCTGGAAGGCGTCGACTACGAGGAAGTCCGCTACGAGGGCTACGCCCCGGGTGGCGTGGCCGTGATCGTCGACTGCCTGACCGACAATCGCGTGCGCACTGTGGCCGACGTCCGCCATGCGTTCAGCAAGTGCGGTGGCAACATGGGTACCGAGGGCTCAGTGGCCTTCATGTTCAAGCGCCTGGGCGTGCTCAGCTTCGCCGCAGGGGCCGACGAGGAAGCCATCACCGAAGCGGCCATTGAGGCCGGTGCCGATGACATCGTGGTCTACCCCGATGACGGCTCGATCGATGTGGTCACCAGCCCTGACGCGTTCAACGCGGTGAAGGATGCGATGGCCGCCGCCGGCCATGTCGCCGACCACGCCGAGATCACCTTCCGCGCGGACAACGACATCAAGGTTGAAGGCGACGTCGCCCTGCAGGTCAAGAAGCTGTTGGACATGCTCGAAGACCTGGACGACGTGCAGGACGTGTATTCCAACGCCGAACTCGGCGCCGACGCCTACGCCTGAGCCGTCTTCGACGGCCTGGGCGCGGGCCGTTGAACGGTCACCGCGGACAGTCATGAGCCCCTACGCCTGCCAGCGCATCCCGTTCCGCCCCGCCAGGAGTGCAGCATGACCCGCATCCTCGGCATCGACCCCGGTTCGCAGCGGACCGGGGTCGGCATCATCGATGTCGATGCCGCCGGCCGCGTCACCTACGTGCACCACCAGCCACTGGTGCTGCTGGGCGCCGACGACTTCCCGCAGCGCATGAAGCTGCTGGTTCTGGGCCTGGCCGACCTGTGCCGCGAGTACCAGCCGCAGGAAGTGGCCATTGAAAAGGTGTTCATGGCCCGTAATCCCGATTCGGCGCTGAAGCTGGGCCAGGCCCGGGGCGCGGCGATCTCGGCCGTGGTGCTGCGCGACCTGCCGGTGCACGAATACGCCGCCAGCGAGATCAAGCTCGCCGTGGTTGGCCGTGGTGGCGCCGAAAAGCAACAGGTTCAACACATGGTCGGGCTCATGCTCAACCTGAAAACCAAGCTGCAGGCCGACGCGGCCGACGCGTTGGCGGTGGCGATCACCCATGCCCACGTACGGGCAACGGCCAACCGCCTGGGGCTCAGTGCCCGCCAGGCGTGGGGCCGCAAATGAGGAGCTGCACGCAATGATCGGTCGACTGCGCGGCATCGTCGCCTACAAGGCGCCGCCGTGGCTGGTGGTGGACGTGAACGGGGTGGGCTACGAACTGGAGGCGCCGATGAGCACCTTCTACGACCTGCCCGAGCTCGGCCGCGAGGTCACGCTGTACACCCACTACGCGCAGAAGGAAGACAGCGTTTCGCTGTACGGCTTCCTGCGCGAGGGGGAGCGGCGCCTGTTCCGCGACGTGCAGAAGGTCAGTGGCATTGGCGCGAAGATCGCGCTGGCGGTGCTGTCCGGCGTTTCCGTCGAGGAGTTCGCGCGCATGGTCCAGGCCGGTGACATCACCGCGCTGACCCGCATTCCCGGCATCGGCAAGAAGACTGCCGAGCGCATGGTGCTGGAACTGCGTGACCGTGCCGCCCAGTTCGGTGCCGGCGGCGCGCTGCCCACCGGCAGCGGCCCGGCCCCGGCCGACCCGCTGTCCGATGCCACCGTGGCCCTGCAGCAGCTGGGCTACAAGCCGGCCGAAGCGGCACGCATGGCCCGCGACGCCTTCAATGAAGGCGACGAAGTGGCCACCGTGATCCGCAAGGCGCTGCAGTCGGCGCTGCGCTGAGCCGCGTCCCTTTCCTTCAACGAACCGCCTGAGCGTCGCCAGGAGTCCCATGTCCAGCAGTCAAACCCCGCACGCAGCTGCCCCCGGCAGCCACGGTCACGCCCCTCCAGCAGGAGGCATGGCGCTGATCATCGGTGCGATCGGCGTGGTGTTCGGCGATATCGGTACCAGCCCGCTGTACACGCTGAAGGAGGCGTTCTCGCCACACTACGGGCTCAACAGCGACCACGACACCGTGCTGGGCGTGCTGTCGCTGGCGTTCTGGGCGCTGAACATCGTGGTCACGCTGAAGTACGTGACCATCATCATGCGCGCCGACAACGACGGCGAGGGCGGCATCATGGCGCTGATGGCGTTGACCCAGCGCACGCTGCGCAACGGCTCGCGCTCGGCCTACGTGGTCGGCATCCTCGGCATTTTCGGTGCCTCGCTGTTCTTCGGCGACGGCGTGATCACCCCGGCGATATCGGTGCTGGGTGCGGTGGAGGGCCTGGAGGTGGCCGCGCCGGGCCTGCATGCCTTCATCGTGCCGATCACGGTGGTGGTGCTGTTGATGGTGTTTGCGGCGCAGCGCTTCGGTACCGAGAAGATCGGCAAGGCCTTCGGCCCCATCACCTCGGTCTGGTTCATCTCGCTGGCGGCGATCGGCATCTACAACATCGTCGATGCGCCGGAAGTGCTCAAGGCGTTCAACCCCTGGTGGGCGATCCGCTTCTTCATGGAGCACAGCTGGCATGGGATCTTCATCCTCGGCGCAGTGGTGCTGGCGGTGACCGGTGGCGAGGCGCTTTACGCCGACATGGGCCACTTCGGCGCCAAACCCATCCGCCACGCCTGGTATTTCTTCGTGCTGCCGTGCCTGGTGCTGAACTACCTGGGGCAGGGCGCACTGGTGCTCAACCACCCCGAGGCGCTGAAAAACCCGTTCTTCGAGGCGGTGCCGCCGTGGGCGCTGTACCCGATGATCATCCTGGCCACCATGGCGGCGGTGATTGCCTCGCAGTCGGTCATCACCGGTGCGTTCTCGGTCTCGCGTCAGGCGATGCAGCTGGGCTACATCCCGCGCATGCGCATCAAGCACACCTCGCACGACACCATCGGCCAGATCTACATCCCAGGCATCAACTGGGGCATCGCGGTAATGGTGATCGGCCTGGTGCTGGCCTTCCGCAGCTCGTCCAACCTGGCAGTGGCCTACGGCATCTCGGTGTCGGCCACCATGCTGATCGACACCCTGCTGCTGGCCCTGGTGGCCCGGTCGCTGTGGCCGAAGGCGCGCAAGTGGATCCTGCCGCTGTGCGTGGTGTTCTTCATCATCGACCTCGGCTTCGTCATCGCCAATGGTGCCAAGCTGCTTCAGGGCGCCTGGTTCCCGGTGGTACTGGGCATCTTCCTGTTCACCATGATGCGGACCTGGCGCCGTGGCCGCGAGCTGCTGCGCGATGAGATCCGCAAGGACGGCATCCGCCTCGATACCTTCCTGCCTGGGCTGATGCTGGCACCGCCGGTGCGCGTGCCGGGCACTGCAGTGTTCCTCACCGCCGACCCGACCGTGGCCCCGCATGCGCTGATGCACAACCTCAAGCACAACAAGGTGCTGCACGAGCGCAACGTGTTCCTGCACGTGGAGACCCTGCCGATCCCGTATGCGATGGAGGGGCAGCGGCTGAAGATCGAATCGGTGGGCGACGAGTTCTACCGCGTCTACGTGCGCTTCGGCTTCATGGAGACCCCGGACGTGCCACTGGCGCTGATGCGCTCGTGTGACCACGGTGGCATCTACTTCGACCCGATGGACACCACCTTCTTCGCCAGCCGCGAAACCATCGTGGCCACGGCCAACCGCGGCATGCCGATCTGGCGCGACAAGCTGTTCGCGCTGATGCACCGGAATGCCGCGCCGGCCACGGGCTTCTTCCGTATTCCCGGCAACCGCCTGGTCGAACTCGGGGCCCAGGTCGAGATCTGAGGTCTGGTAGTGCCGGCCGCTGGCGGGCATCCGCCGCACCACCGGTGTTCATGGGGTTGCCGGCCAGCGGCCGGCACTACCGTGCTTCCGGCCCCGGAATGCAACTATTTACCGCATAATCACGGCATGACCGACG
>NZ_JBHHMJ010000509.1:0-346 GCF_042136455.1 Stenotrophomonas sp. 3diitr2024 | reverse complement strand
CGGGGAGCGGCGCCGGGGAACCACGATGAAGGCTGCACTCTCGACCCAGCTGGGCCAACAACTTCACCTCACCCCGCAGCTGCTGCAGTCGATCCGGCTGTTGCAGCTTGATGGCCTGGGAGGTAGATTGCGCTGAAGCCTATGAGGCCGATATGGATATCCGAATCGGAATTCTCGCACTGCTGCTTGCACTTCCTCACGCCCTCGAGGCGGGGGCGTTGCGTTCAGCGGTTGGGCCGAGTACAACCGTGCCCGCTTCCGTGGCCGCGAGCGCCGCCTGCCGCGGCCACTGGCCAGCCTCAACGAAGTGGCCGCCGATCTGGGTGCCAGCACGGGGCTGGCCGAA
>NZ_JBHHMJ010000505.1:0-7888 GCF_042136455.1 Stenotrophomonas sp. 3diitr2024 | reverse complement strand
CGGCCGGGCTGCGACACGCGGTCGCAGCCCGGGGCGATCACATGCCCGAGTAGTTCGGGCCGCCGCCGCCCTGCGGGGTCACCCAGACGATGTTCTGGGTCGGATCCTTGATGTCGCAGGTCTTGCAGTGCACGCAGTTCTGCGCGTTGATCTGCAGGCGCGCGTCGCCGGCGTCGCCGACGAACTCGTACACGCCGGCCGGGCAGTAACGGGCTTCGGGACCGGCGTACTCGGCCAGGTTCACCTTCACCGGAATGCTCGGATCCTTCAGCGTCAGGTGGCTGGGCTGGTTCTCGTCGTGGTTGGTGCTGCTCAGGAACACCGAGCTGAGACGATCGAAGGTCAGCACGCCATCGGGCTTGGGGTAGGCGATGCGGGTGTGCTGCGACGCCGGCTCCAGGCAGGCGTGGTCCGGCTGGGTGCGGTGCAGGGTCCACGGCGGGTTGCGCACGCCCAGCTTCGGCAGCAGCCACTGCTCCACGCCGGTCATCAGCGTGGCAACGGTCTGGCCCTTCTTGAACCACTGCTTGAAGTTCTTGGCCTGCTGCAGTTCGGTGAACAGCCAGCTGGCTTCAAACGCCTTCGGGTAGGCGCTCAGTTCATCGTGCTGGCGATCGGCGGCCAGCGCGTCGAACGCGGCGTCGGCGCACAGCATGCCGGTCTTGATCGCGGCATGGCTGCCCTTGATGCGGCTGGCGTTGAGGTAGCCGGCCTCGCAGCCGACCAGCGCCCCCCCGGGGAACACCGTCTTCGGCAGCGACAGCAGGCCGCCGGCGGTGATCGCACGCGCGCCGTAACCGATGCGGGTGCCGCCCTCCAGGTGCTTGCGGATGGAGGGATGGGTCTTGAAACGCTGGAACTCCTCGAACGGGCTCAGCCACGGGTTCTTGTAGTCCAGGCCGACCACGTAACCAATGGCGACCTTGCCGCCGTCGGCGTGGTACAGGAACGCGCCGCCGTAGGTGTCGCTGTCCAGCGGCCAGCCAGCCGCATGCACCACCAGGCCCGGCTCATGCCTGGCCGGGTCGATCTGCCACAGCTCCTTGATGCCGATGCCGTAGGCCTGCGGGTCCTTGCCTTCGTCCAGTTTGTAGCGGGCGATCAGCTGGCGACCGAGGTGGCCGCGCGCACCTTCGGCGAAGATCGTGTACTTGGCGTGCAGCGCCATCCCACGCTCGAAGGCCGGACCGATGCTGCCGTCCTTCTCGATGCCCATGTCGCCGGTGGCCACGCCGATCACCTCGCCGTTGTCGCCGTACAGCACTTCTGCAGCGGCGAAGCCCGGGAAGATCGCAACCTCCAGCGCCTCGGCCTGCTGCGCCAGCCAGCGGGTCACTTCGCCCAGGCTGATGATGTAGTTGCCTTCGTTGTGGAAGCACTCCGGCAGCAGCGCATTGGGGGTGCTGCGCGCGCCGGTCTCGCTGAGGAACAGGAATTCGTCGCGGGTGACCTTCTGCTTCAGCGGTGCGCCGCGCTCGGCCCAGTCCGGGAACAGCTCGGTCAGCGCGCGCGGATCCATCACCGCGCCGGACAGCACGTGCGCGCCCGGTTCGGAGCCCTTCTCCAGCACGCACACCGACAGCTCGCGGCCGGCTTCGAGCGCGCGCTGGCGCAGGCGGATCGCGGTGGCCAGGCCGGCGGGGCCGGCGCCGACGATCACCACGTCGAACTCCATTACTTCACGCGGGGGCAGGGCGTTGGCTTCAGCGCTCATCGATTGCATGACTCGTGGGTAGGGCCGGCATCGGGGCCACCGGCGGTGCCTGGGAATCGCGCGTGCGGCCACGGGCGAAACGGTTGTTTGAATGTGTCAGGGTACCGGGCCGCGCGTGATCGAGCTAGATCGACGATGTTCACGTCATGATTGCTGCATTGCAGCGAACGCGGCTTCGGTGGTCGCCAACCTTGGTTGGCACCGGCAGAAAATACCAGCGCCGACCAAGGTCGGCCTCTACCCGTGCACCAACGCTGCGCGGATGACCGACAATGGCCGGGTCCTGACTGCGTGTGAGTGCCATGGCTTTGCATCCGTACGATCTGTTCGATGTCCGTTCCCTGCTCAACGAGGAAGAGCGCGCAGTGCAGGAGAGCGTCGCCCGCTTCACCAACGAGCGCGTGCTGCCGATCATCGGCGATGCCTTCGACCAGGCCCGCTTCCCCGATGAACTGGTGCCTGAGATCGCCTCGTTGGGCCTGCTGGGCGCGACCCTGCCGGCCGAGTACGGCGGCGGTGGCCTCGGCGCGGTCAGCTATGGCCTGATCTGCCAGGAGCTGGAGCGCGGCGATTCGGGCCTGCGCAGCTTCGTTTCGGTGCAGAGCTCGCTGTGCATGTATCCCATCTACGCGTACGGCAGCGAGGAACAGCGCCAGCAGTGGCTGCCGGCGATGGCACGCGGCGAACTGATCGGCTGCTTCGGCCTGACCGAGGCGCACGGTGGGTCCGACCCGGCCAGCATGAAGACCCGCGCGGTGCGCGACGGCAGTGACTGGCGCATCAGCGGCAGCAAGATGTGGATCACCAGCGGCCCGGTGGCCGATCTGGCCATCGTCTGGGCACAGACCGAGGACGGCATCCAGGGCTTCGTGCTGGAAAAGGGCATGGCCGGCTTCACGACGCAGGAGATCAAGCACAAGATGAGCCTGCGCGCGTCGCTGACCGGCGCGCTGTTCTTCGATGACGTGCGCGTGCCCGACAGCCATCGCCTGCCGAACGTGAAGGGCCTGAAGGGGCCGCTGGGCTGCCTGACCCAGGCCCGTTACGGCATCAGCTGGGGGCCGATCGGTGCGGCGATTGCCTGCCTGGATGAAGCGCTGGGCTATGCCAAGGAGCGCGTGCTGTTCGGTCGCCCGCTGGCCGCAACTCAGAGCGCGCAGATCAAGCTGGCCGAGATGGCCCGCCGGATCACCACCGCGCAGTTGCTGGCGCTGCAGCTGGGCCGGCTGAAGGAAGCCGGCCAGCTGCAACCGCAGCAGGTCAGCCTGGCCAAATGGAACAACTGCCGCATGGCGATCGACATCGCCCGCGAGTGTCGCGATCTGCTGGGCGGTGCGGGCATCACCACCGAGCACGTGGCGATCCGGCATGCGCTGAACCTGGAATCGGTGATCACCTATGAAGGCACCGAGACCGTGCACCAGCTGGTGATCGGCCGCGAACTGACCGGCATCAACGCGTTCTGAGTGCACCGGTAGTGCCGGCCGCTGGCCGGCATTGCCAGGTAGGGTGCACGCGCCCCGGGCAACGCAAGGGCGCCCACTCCTGATTGATCCAGGCGGAACGCATCCACGCATGGCATGGATCTACTGCGCGGCTGTCGGGTCCGCCTTGAAGCGAGCCGAGCACCGCAGGTCCGGCGGGGGCGAAGAGGCGCGGGTGTCTGAGCGCAGCGAGTTCCGCGCCGTTCCCCGGCGGGCCGAGGAGCGCAGGGTACCGGTGCGCAGCACCGGCTCGCAGACGGCGGCGCGTTTCTTTTGGTTACTTTTCTTTCCGCGTGGAAAGAAAAGTAACGCCCATGAACGCATGCGCCCGCCACAGCAACAATCAGGCAGAAGAGAGACGCGTGGCGCTACGCGCCACCGGCAAACCCATGCTGCCGCCACGCCTCGTACATCACCACCGCAACGGTGTTGGAAAGATTGAGGCTGCGGTTGTCCGGCCGCATCGGCAGGCGCAGGCGGCGGCCGTCGGGCAGGGCATCGAGCACCTCCTGCGGCAGGCCACGGCTTTCCGGGCCGAACAGGAACGCATCACCGTCTTCAAAGGCCACGCTGTCGTAGCGCACGCTGGCGCGGGTACTGAGTGCGAACAACCGATTCGGTGCGATCCGCGCCAGCGCGGTGTCCAGGTCGGGGTGCACCTGCAGGCGCGAGTACTCGTGGTAGTCCAGGCCGGCGCGCTTGAGCTGCTTGTCTTCCAGTGCGAAACCGAGCGGCTCGACCAGGTGCAGCTGCGCGCCGGTGTTGGCGCAGAGCCGGATCACATTGCCCGTGTTGGGCGGGATTTCCGGTTGGAACAGGATCACGTGGAACTGGGGCGCGGCATTCATCGGCGCAGTGTACCTGCGACGACCGCCGCCTTTACGGCGCACGCCCTGCGCGGGGCAGGGCGGCACCGGTTACGGGCGCAGCAGGACCTGGGCGGTTTCGGTGGCCAGGGCCTGCAGGTCGGCAGCGCTCGGACGCACCTGCAGGGCTGGCAGGTTGACGATGACCGAGTTGGCGACGTTGGTGGCAGCGGCAGCCAGGGTGGCGGCGTAGCGCTGGGCTTCCAGTTCGGCGGCCAGGGCGACGCGCTGTTCCAGGCTCGGGCGCACTTCCACCGAGGCCAGGGTGGTGATCGGCATCGCGGCGGCGACCGGGGCGGCGACGTAGCCGTTGCGCTCAGCCAGCTGGTCGGCGCTGGGGCGCACTTCCACGGTGGCCAGGGTCGGGATGCCGCTGGCCTGTTCCCAGGCCTTCTGGGCCAGCTGGTCGGCGGCAGGGCGAACCTGCACGGTGGACAGGGTCTTGATGGATTCGGAGGCCTGCACCGACGAAACAACCGCGGTGCCGGCGATCAGGGCGATGGCGATGGCAATGGTCTTGGCGTTCATGACGGGGCCTGTTTAGTGTTAGTGAGCAGTGGTGTGGTAGTAATGTAGTACACCAGTTCTGGGCATGCAAGAGAAATTTTCGATTTCCTGCATTTGTTCAGTCTTCAGTCAGCTTTTGTCTGAAGCCCTTCCTGGCGCAGGAAGTACCAAGCAATCCGCGTGCCAACTTTTAGTTATTGATTTGCAAGGCTTTTATGCGGTCCCGAAAGTGTCCGGTGGGCGGACACCTGTCCATTCGATAAGCCGCGGACACTGTCCGGACGCCTTCAGCCGGCGTCTGTGACGTTTCAAGAGCGCCCCTGGGCGTCGGGCTGGATGGTCATCTGGGCAAACACCCCCAGTGACTGGCGACCGATTCCGGCCGCCGCGCGCGCAGGCTAGGATCGGGGTTCACCTTCGTGACCAAGGATCCGGATATGTCTCTCGCCCTTCGCCCGCGCGCTGCACTGCTGGCCGTCGCCCTCAGCACCGCCCTGGGCACGCTTGTGCCTTCCCATGCGCTGGCGGCCAAGCCGGCCGCACCGGCCAAGGTCGATATCCCGTACGAGCAGTTCACCCTGCCCAACGGCCTGCGCGTGATCGTGCATACCGATCGCAAGGCGCCGATCGTTGCGGTCAACGTCTGGTACCACGTGGGCAGCAAGGACGAGCCGGCTGGCCGTACCGGCTTTGCGCACCTGTTCGAACACCTGATGTTCCAGGGCAGCGAAAACCACGATGGCGAGTTCTTCGAGCCGTTCAAGCAGGTGGGTGCCACCAACCAGAACGGCACCACCAACACCGACCGCACCAATTACTTCGAGAACGTGCCGACCACCGCGCTGGACATGGCTCTGTGGATGGAATCGGACCGCATGGGCCATCTGGTCGGTGCGATCGACCAGGCCGCGCTGGACGAGCAGCGTGGCGTGGTGCAGAACGAGAAGCGCCAGGGCGAGAACCAGCCCTACGGCCAGGCCTGGGACCAGCTCAACAAGGCGCTGTACCCGGTGGGCCACCCGTACCACCACGGCGTGATCGGGTCGATGAACGATCTGAACGCGGCGTCGCTGGATGACGTGAAGACCTGGTTCCGCACCTGGTACGGCCCGAACAATGCGGTGCTGGTGCTGGCCGGCGACATCGACCTGGCCACCGCCAAGGAAAAGGTCGCCAGGTACTTCGGCAGCATCCCGGCCGGCCCGACCATGGCGCAGCCGGCGGTGAACGTGGCCAAGCGTAGTGCCGACACGCGCGAGACGATGACCGACAAGGTGCCGCAGGCGCGCATCTACCGCGCCTGGAACGTGCCGCAGGTCGGCACCACCGAGGTCGATCAGCTGCAGTTGTTCGCGCAGGTGCTCGGCGGTGCGAAGTCTTCGCGCCTGAGCCAGCGCCTGCAGCACCAGGACAAGCTGGTGGACAGCATCGCGTCGGGCCTGTCGACCTCGCAGTTGGGCTCGAACTTCGTGATCATGGCGACGGTCAAGCAGGGCCAGGACCCGGCCAAGGTCGAGAAGATCATCGACGAGGAACTGGACCGGCTGATCAAGCAGGGCCCGACCGCGGCCGAACTGGAGCGTGCCAAGACCGGTGCCCGCGCAGGCTTCATCCGCGGCATCGAGCGCATCGGTGGCTTCGGCGGCAAGGCCGACGCCCTTGCAGAATGTGCGGTGTTCACCGGCGACCCGGGCTGCTTCCGTACCTCGCTGGCCAACATCGAGAAGGCCAGTGCTGCTGATCTGAGCCGGCTGGGCGCGCAGTGGCTGGACAAGGGCAGTCACACCCTGGTGATCGCACCGGGTGAGCGCGTGGCGCTGAAGGAAGACCCGAGCCAGGCGCCGAAGCCGTTCACCGTGCCGGCGGTGGACCCCAAGTACAGCACCCTGCCCGAGCAGGTCGACCGCAAGGCCGGCGTGCCGCAGACCCGCGAGTTCCCGCAGCTGAAGTTCCCGGCGCTGCAGCGTGCCACGCTGAAGAACGGCACCCAGGTGATCCTGGCCGAGCGCCACGAGATTCCGGTGGTGCAGTTCAGCTACCAGTTCCCGGGCGGCTTCAGTGCCGACCAGGGCCGCAAGCCGGGCACCGCCAACTTCACCATGAGCCTGATGACCGAAGGCGCCGGCAAGCTGGGCTCGCTGGCCTTCGCCGACGCCGCGGATGCGCTGGGCGCCAGCCTGGATGCTTCGGCCGGCCTGGATTCGATGAGCGTGGACCTGTCGGCACTGAAGGAAAACCTGGCACCGTCGCTGGCGCTGTACCGCGACCTGCTGCGCGAGCCGCGCTTCGAGCAGGGCGAGATCGACCGGGTCAAGGCGAGCTGGATCGCTGGCATCCAGCAGGAGAAGGTGAACCCGGGTGCGGTGGCGATGCGCGTGCTGCCCCCGCTGCTGTATGGCAAGGGCCACCCGTATGCCATTCCGTTTACCGGTAGCGGTGACGAGGCGGCGATCAACGGCCTGACCCGCGAGGACCTGGTCGACTTCCACCACGACTGGCTGCGCCCGCAGAACGGCACCCTGATCGTGGTCGGCGACACCACCCTGGCCGAGATCGTGCCGCTGCTGGACAAGCAGCTGGGCGACTGGAAGGCCAGTGGCGAGGCCCCGCAGGTGAAGGCGGCCACCGACGTTGCGCTGCCGGAGGGCCCGCGCGTGTTCCTGATCGACCAGCCGGGCGCGGTACAGGCCAACCTGTTCGCCGGCCAGGTGGTGGCACCTTCCAGCGCCACCAGTTCGACCCGCTTCGACATCGCCAACGGCGTGATCGGCGGCGACTTCACCTCGCGCCTGAACATGAACCTGCGCGAGGACAAGCACTGGTCGTACGGTGCGCGCAGCAGCGCGGTCAATTCGGTGGGCCAGCGCCCGTGGATGGCCAGCGCGCCGGTGCAGATCGACAAGACCGGCCCGGCATTGGCGGAAATGCGCAAGGAAATCGCCGCGTTCGCCGATGGCAGCAAGCCGGCCACCGCTGCCGAGGTCAACCGCATCCGCAACATCCAGACCCTGAGCCTGCCCGGTGCCTACGAGACCGCCAGTGCGGTGGCGTCGACCATCGGTTCGATCGTGCAGTTCAAGCGCCCGGACGACTACGTGCTGCGGCGCAAGGCCGAGATCGAAGCGATGACCCCGGCGCAGGTGCAGCAGGCCGCCGCCGAGATCAAGCCGCAGGCCCTGACCTGGGTGGTGGTGGGTGACCTCAAGCAGACCGAAGCGGCCGTGCGCGCGCTGAACCTGGGCGAGGTGACGGTGATCGACGCCGAAGGCAACCCGGTCAAGAAATAAGGCAAGACCCGGCCCGCCATGTGGCGGGCC
>NZ_JBHHMJ010000497.1:0-1992 GCF_042136455.1 Stenotrophomonas sp. 3diitr2024 | reverse complement strand
ACCGTTGGCGCCATGGATGGCGCCATCGAGCCCCCAGGGATGGGTTTACGGCGTGTCCTGCGCAGCCCATCCCGACCGGCCCAACTGGCAATGCCAGTCGACTAACAGTCGGCTCTACCCGCGCCCAGCCACGAGGGGCCCCGCCGTTGGCTGGAACCCATCATTCCACGACGGAATTGGCGCCCAGGCGCCGCTGGGCCTACCATCGGCGGTCCCCACCCCCACCGCCCCTTCCATGTCCGCTCCCGCTTCCGCCGCACCGCGTCGCTGGTTCGTCGCCGGCGACTTCAACGGCTTCTTCGGCCTGGTCGTCGACAACCTTTCCATCCTCGGCTTCATCGCCATGGCCCTGGTCGGGATCTTCCAGTTCCCCGCCGACGTGGTGTTCGGCCGCATGTTCCCAGGCACGGCCTTCGGCGTGCTGATAGGCAATCTGCTGTACACCCTGATGGCACGCCGGCTGGCCGCGCGCAGCGGCCGTGACGACGTCACCGCCATGCCGCTCGGCCTGGATGCCCCCACCAGCATCGGCATGGCCCTGCTGGTGCTTGGCCCGGCCTTCATCGCGTTCAAGCAGCAGGGCATGGACCCGCACGCGGCGGGCATCGCCACCTGGCAGCTGGGCATGGCGGCGCTGGTCATCATGGGCGTGCTCAAGTTCGTTCTGTCGTTCTTCGGTGAAGCAGTCACCCGTGCGCTGCCGCGTGCCGCGCTGCTGGGTTCCATCGCCGGCATCGCGCTGGTGCTGATGGGCCTGTTGCCGCTGCTGGAGACGCTGCGCTCGCCGCTGGTCGGCTTCACCACGCTGGGCCTGCTGCTGTATGTGCTGATCGCCAAGGGCAAGCTGCCGGTGCGAGGCCCGGGCGTGCTGCTGGCCTTCGTGTTCGGCACCGCGCTGTACTACGGCCTGGGCCTGGCCGGGCTGGGCGCCCCCGGCTTCCATGTACCGGAGTGGGTGCCGCCGCAGGTGGTGCTGCCGCTGCCGACACTGGGCTTCCTCGACGGCCTGCCCACCGCGATGACCTACCTGCCGCTGCTGCTGCCGTTCGGCCTGCTGATGGTGGTCGGCGGCATCAATGTTTCTGAAAGCGCGCGTGCGGCCGGCGATGACTACCGCACCCGCGACATCCTGCTGGTGGAAGCGGTGGCTACGCTGGTGGCAGGCGTCTGTGGCGGCGTGGCGCAGACCACGCCGTACATCGGCCAGCCTGCGTACAAGCACATGGGCGCGCGCAGCGGCTATACGCTGCTGACTGGCCTGTTCGTCGGCATCGGCGGCATGCTTGGCATCATCTCCGGGCTGGTGCAGTGGCTGCCGCTGGCGGTGCTGGCACCGATCATCGTGTACGTGGCCATCGACATCACCACCCAGGCCTTCCAGGCCACGCCGCGTCACCATACCGGCGCGATGGTGTTCGGTTTCCTGCCGTCGGTGGCCTACCTGCTGGCGATCAAGGCACCCGGCTGGATCACACCGGATCAGCTGCCCCAGCTGCTGACCAAGCTCGACGGCCACGGCCTGCCGGAGCTGGCGGTGATCTTCACCCTCGGCAACGGCTTCATCATCACCTCGATGCTGTGGATTTCGGCGGTGGCGGCGATGGTCGATGGCCGCCTGCGCCGTGCCTGCGGCTTCCTGCTGGTGGCGGCGGTGCTGACCCTGTTCGGGCTGATCCACTCGGTGGATCCGCGCGGCGGCATCTACCTGCCGTGGGAGCTGGAAGGATTGGCGCGCATCATCAGTTTGCAGTTTGCCGGTGCCTACGTGGCCCTGGCGGTGCTGCTGGGCTTGCTGTCGCTGCAGAAGCAGCCGGTGAAGCCGCTGGGTGGGAACAGCTGATCCCACGGTAGTGCCGGCCGTTGGCCGGCATGCTCATGGGTATCCAAGGGCCGGCGCATTGCCGCCCTTGACCACAGGACAGTCGACAGAGCGGACGCCAACCGAGCCTTCAAGTTGGTACGAAAAGATGCCCCCAGAGAAGCGCGAGGAGT
>NZ_JBHHMJ010000484.1:0-15137 GCF_042136455.1 Stenotrophomonas sp. 3diitr2024 | reverse complement strand
GCCAGGTACCAGTTCCAGGTTGGCGGGGTGTTGAGCATCGAATCGCGGGCGACATGCGAGCGGTAATCGAAGATGTCCGCGCGTGGCTGGCCACTGCGCCAGGTGCCTGGGTTCCTCGCGTTGCAGCAGATGAGCCGCCTGCTGCTGGCCGAACGCGTTCCCGCACACGGCCGCGTGCTGGTTCTGGGTGCCGGGGGCGGGCTGGAGCTGAAAGCCTTCGCCGAGGCGCAGCCGGGCTGGCAGTTGCTGGGTGTGGATCCGGCCGCGCCGATGCTCGCGCTGGCCGAGCAGACACTGGGCCCGTTGAACGCACGCGTCGAACTGCTGGAAGGCTACATCGACGATGCCCCGGACGCGCGCTTCGATGGTGCCAGCTGCCTGCTCACCCTGCACTTCCTCGATGCCGCGCAGCGCCTGCACACGCTGCGCGAGCTGCACAGGCGCCTGCAGCCCGGCGCGCCGCTGGTGGTGGCGCACCACAGCGTGCCGCAGGATCCGGCCGGCAAGCTCCGCTGGTTGCAGCGCTACGCCGCGTTCGCCGAAGCCTCGGGTGTTGCCCACGCCGATGCGCAGCGCGCGATCGACGCCATTGCCGAGCGGCTGCCGCTGCTGGCGCCCGAACAGGAGGTCGCCCTGCTGCAGGAGGCCGGCTTCGACGGCGTGGAGCTGTTCTATGCAGGCTTCAGCTTCAGGGGCTGGGTGGCGTACGCCGGGTGATGCCTACGGCACCACGGTGATGCCGATGCGCTGCATCAACAGCGCCACCTGCTGCACATCCAGCGTGGCGCCGCGCAGGTTGGTGCTGCGCAGGTCCAGCTCACCCAGCTCCGAGTGGGTCAGGTCACAGCCGGTGAAGTTGGCGCTGCTCCAGTCGATGCCCTCGAACTGGCCGCCCGACAGGTCCGAGCCGGCGAAGCTGGCGCCGCTGACGTTCGCACCATCCCAGCGGTTTTCCCACAGCTCGCACTTTTCCAGCGTCACACGCGAGAAATTGGCATAGCGCAGGTTCGACTTCTTGATGAAGGCACTGCAGAACCCGCTGCGCGGGGTGATCTGGTTCATGAAGCTGGCGTTGCTGAAATCCGCGCCCTGCGCGCGGCACTCGCTGATTTCCAGGCCCAATGCCTTGACGAAATTGAAGTGGCACATGCTGATGTCGCAGCTGCGGAAGCTGGCTTCCTTCAGCGTGGCGCCGTTGAAGCGGCAGCCACTGCGGCCTTCGGCGTCATAGAAGCTGCAGTTGATGAACTCGGTGGCAGTCAGGTCCACGCTGGAAAAATCGCATTCGTGGAACTGCTGGTCGACCACTTTCTGGCCGGTGTACTGGTCCGCGCCGATGCGCAGCTTGCGGTGAACGGTGGGGGACATCGTGGATTCCATGCCAGGTGCCCCGCCATGATGCCGGGCCGCGAGGGCGATCCATAGACGTGGGCGCGGGAGGATTCACCGGCAGTCCAGCCGCGCTGTGTCCCCGATGCCAATTGCACGTTGTTGCACATTTATGCACGAATGTGCAGACTTATGGCATGAGCTCAGACCCCAGCCCCCTCCCCGCCCAACGCACTCGGCAGATCCTCGAAGAACTGCGCCAGCAGGGCCGCGTGGTCGCTGCCGAACTGGCGCGCCGCTATGCCGTCTCCGAAGATTCGATCCGCCGCGACCTGCGCGAGCTGGCCGCACAGGGCCTGTGCCAGCGTGTCTACGGCGGCGCCGTGCTGCCACCGCCCAAGGAACGCCCGCTGCGCGAGCGCCTGACCCGCGACCGCGGCGACAAGGCCGAGCTGGCCGCCCGCGTCTGCGCGTTGCTGCAACCCAATCAGGTTGTACTGCTCGATGCCGGTTCAACCAACCTGGCGATCGCCCAGCAGTTGCCGCCCGCCCTCGGCTTGACGGTGATCACCAATGCGCCACAGATCGCCACGGCCGCCAGCATGCTTGATGGCACCTCGGTGCAGCTGATCGGCGGCCGCCTGGCCAGCGGTGGCGGTGCGGTCGGCGCAGAAGCACTGGCCCAGGTGCAGCGCCTGCGCGCCGACGTGTACCTGCCCGGCCCCTGCGCGGTGGACGGCGATACTGGTGTATGGGCAATGGATGCAGAAGAGGCCACGCTGAAGCGCGCGATGGTCGCGTGCAGCAGCCGCGTCATCGTCGCCGCCACTACTGAAAAGCTCGGTGCCCGCGGCCACTGGCAGATCGCCAGCCTCGACGAGATCGACGACCTGGTGCTGACCACCACCGCGCCGCCCGCATTGGCGGCGCGCTTCCGCGCCGCCGGCATCGCGGTACACCCCACTCCCCCCTGACCGTATCGCTCATGTCCCTTGCCAACCGCGCGCGTGCCGAACAGCACGCGACCCGCGCTGCGTTCTTCATTCCCGGCTTCGCCACCGCGCTGTGGGCCACCCTGGTGCCGTTCGCCAAGGCACGCACCGGGATCAACGACGCCACGCTGGGGCTGGTACTGCTCTGCCTCGGTGCCGGTTCGCTGCTGGCAATGCCGTTGTCCGGCGTGCTGGCCGCGCGCCTCGGTTGCCGGCGGGTGATGGTGGCCAGCAGCCTGCTGATCTGCCTGACCGTGCCCGGCCTGGCCCTGGCCGGCTCGGCCTGGAAACTGGGGCTGGTGCTGTTCGTGTTCGGCGCCGCCGTGGGCGCGATGGACTGCACGATGAACGTACAGGCCGTCATCGTCGAGCGCGAAGCACGGCGCGTAATGATGTCCGGCTTCCATGCCTTCTTCAGCATCGGCGGCTTCCTCGGCGCGGCCACCATGACCGTGCTGCTGTCCGCACAGCTGCCGCCCTTGGCATCGGTGCTGATCGCCGTTGGCGCCATGCTGCTGGTGATGCTGTTGTCGGCAGCGCACTGGCACAGCGAACGCATGCCGCACGACACACCGATGCTGGCCCTGCCGCACGGCATCGTGTTGTTCATCGGCGTGCTGGCGTTCGTCGCCTTCCTCGGTGAAGGCGTGATGCTGGATTGGAGCGCGGTCTTCCTCAGTGACGTTCGTCGCGCCGACGCCAGCCTCGCCGGCATCGGCTATGTGACCTTCACCCTGACCATGACGGTCGCGCGCCTGTTCGGCGATGCATTGGTGGCGCGCGTGGGCCGCCAGCGCGCGATCGTCTTCGGTGCTCTGCTTGCCGCTGCGGGCGTGCTGGTGCTGACCCTGGTCACGCCGTGGCAGGCGTCGCTGGTCGGCTACGTGTTGGTCGGCCTCGGTTGCGCCAACATCGCGCCCGCGCTGTTCTCGCTGGCCGGTCACCAGACCCGCATGCCCGGCGCGCTGGCGATCACTGCCGTGTCCACGCTCGGCTTTGCCGGCATCCTTGCCGGACCGGCACTGATCGGCTTCGCCGCAGACCATTTCGGCCTGATCGCCGCGTTCGTCGGCGTGGCCACGGCCTTGTTGCTGGTGGCGGTGTCCACGCGCTGGCTGCGGGTGTAGCCCAGGGCATCAACGCCGCCTGCGCCGCAGCTTCATCCGCACGCGCCGGTAGCCGATCACCGTCGCCGTGGCACACAGCGCGGTGCCAGCAGCGCTCAGCAGCAGCAACACCGCCAACCGGACACCTTCCTGGCGCAGCATCGCCGGCAGGTCCCAGCTGTGCAGGAAGTAGAACAACCAGCGCCCCACCCGCTCGCGATGCCCCATCGTCAGCAACGGATCGCCGGTCGCCAGGTCGAGATAGACGCGCGTCGCCTCGGCATCACCGAAGTCCACCACGGCCACCGGGAAGCGGCGTACCGCTGCACCATTCATGGCCTCGGGCGCACGCGGATAGAAGTACGCATCCGCTGCATGCTGCACCACGAAGCCCTGCATCGGTGCATCGGACAACGCACGCACCTTCTGCTGCAGCCAAGCTGCCGGCAGCAACCGCGTAACCTGCAGATGCCCATTGCTGCCGGACACGATGCGAGTATGACCCTGCCCGTCCAGCAGCACCGCAAACAGTTCACCACTGATCCGTCGCCACTGAATCTCCACCGGCTGAAAGCGCGCGGCTTCGGCCACTGCCAGAAGCGTGTCAGGATCACCCAGTGCACCGTCCACCGCCACCGCGCCGCCACGGTAGTGCTCAACATCGATCGCCTCTCGCGTGCTGCTGAAGACGCCCAATGGATTCATCGACATCAGGCCGCTGAAGATCCAGGTGAACACGAAGGCCGCAGCACACAATCCGATCAGATGGTGCCAGCGCATCCACGGTTCGACATACGGCGTCTTCGCACCGGAACGATAGTGGCCACGGAAACGCCAGCGCCACACACCCACCACGACGCCGCTGACCGCCGCCAGCGTGCACAGTGCGGACAGCACGATCACCCCCCACGTCCACACTGGATCCACCGACTGCATGCGCAGGAAATACAACCAGTGCAGCCAGGCACCCACGTAGTTCCAGCGCTGCTGCACATGCGGGGCGTCCAGCACCACTTCGCCGGTACGCGAAGACACATACAGGTCGCCCGGTTGCTCACCGCCCACCTCGACGCGATAGAGCGGTCGATGCACATCCAATGCGCGCGAATGCGTCCAGCGGTCCTCCTCCACGCGCATCGCTCCCACGAAGGCCGGGCCTACGGCGAACTGTGCAGCGGATGCTTCGGCGCGCTGTGCCGACACCGGCGGCAGCGCCTGACCGGTGTATGCAGACCAGGCCCCCATGTGGCTGCCACTACGCACCACATAGGCGGGCTCGCCACGCAGCGTGGTCAGCGCCACGGCCTCCGGCTCGGCCTGCAGAGCAGCCGGCAGTACAGACAGCCCCTGCAGGTCGCGGGCCTCACCCAGCACTGGCAATGCCGCCAGCCGCTCGCCGGGCGTCAGCTTCGGGTAACCAATGAACAGCATCACCATGCCGCTGACGAACCACAGCAGCATCAGCAGGCATCCGCCGATGCCCAGCCAGCGGTGCACCAGGTAGGTCCAGCGCTTGGCGGTGGATCGCAACGTCATCGCCAGCGTCCTCAGAAGCGATGGTCAACAGTGAATTCGACGCGCCGGTCTGCACCCAGCAACCACTGCGTACTGGTGTAGTACGCGGTGGCGTAGTACGCCTTGTCGAACACGTTGAACAGGCGCGCGCTCACCCGCGTGCGCGGTGCCGCCTGCCAGGTCAGCGCCAGGTCGGTGGTGCTGTAGCCGGGCAGCTCCAATGTGTTGGCGTTGTCGGCGTAGCGCTTGCCGACGTAACGCACGCCCCCCGCCGCACTCCAGTCCGGTGCGAACTGCCAGCTGAGCCACGCACTGGCCAGGCGCTCGGCTACGTTCGGCGGCACGTTGCCATCACGCGTTACCAGCACCGCCGGCGAACCCGTGGTTTCCAGGAAGTCCTCGAATTCGGCCTTCAGCACCGTCGCGTTGGCATCCAGCGTCCAGTGCGGCGCGACATTCCAGGTCAACGACGCTTCAATACCGCGCGAGGTCTGCGCGCCCACCTGCACGCGGCGATCAGGCACCAGCGGATCGCGGCTGAGCAGCCCGGTCTTGCGGATGCGGTACGCCGCCAGCGTCCACTCGCCACCGTCGAACGCCTGCTTCAGGCCCACCTCGATCTGCCGCCCCTTGGCTAGATCGAACGCTCCATTCGCGGGGCTGATCATCAGCAGTCCACTGACCGGATCTGCCGCCTGCGAGTACTGCGCATACAGGCTCAGCGTCGGCTGCAGCGCAAATACCGTGCCGGCGCGCCAGCCGGTGCTGCTGTAGGTTTTCGAGAACGCGTTCTGGCCACTGATCAGATCGGTGCGATCGATGCGCGCGCGATCGTGGCGCAGGCCAGCCAGCACCGACCAGCGCTCGCTCAGCGCCAACCGGTCTTCCACGAACAGCGCGTACTGCTCGGCGGCGTTGCGGTAGCGCGGCAGGTTCGGCGCGTCGCTGGCGAACTGGCCCGGCACCGGATGGAACGGATCGACCGGGCCGGAGCTGCCCGTATAGGTGTTGTTGATGTGCTTGAAGTGCGCGCGGTTGGCGTCCAGGCCCACCGCGAAGCTGTTCGCCCAACCGCCCACATTGCTCTGCACGCGCAGCGTCGAGGTCAGCCCGGTCTGGTCCTGGTTGTGGGTGATCTGGGTGTTGCCCGAGCGATCGATCAAACCGGTGCGCGGGTTGTAGACATAGGCCTCGGCGTTGCGCCAATCGCGCTGGCTGTCGATCTGGTAGAGGCGCGTGCGCCATTCCACGTTCGCGTTCGGTGTCCACAGCGCATCAAGCTGGGTCCAGCGGTCGCGATAACGGATCTCGCTGTCGTCCACGTTGTAGTTGCGATGGCGCAGCGCGTCCAACTGGCGTCCCTCCACCAGCGGCGTGCCGAAGTAGCGCATCGGCTTCTGATGGCCCTGCGCGTGGGTCAAGGTCAGCTGCAGGTCGGTGCGCGGCTGCCACAGCAGCGCGCCGGAGAAGGTGGCATCGCCGTTGCGTCCCCGATCGACCCAGCCACCGCTGTAGTTGCCGCTCACATCCAGCCGGTAGGCCAGCTCGGGCGTCAGCGCGCCACCACTGCCGAAACCCAGGCGCGCGGTGTCCTCGCTACCCACGGTCACGCTGATCTCGTTTTCGATGGCGCCGCGCGAGGGCTTCTTCGGCACGATGTTGATCACCCCGCCGATCGCACCGTCGCCGTGGATGACCGAGGCCGGCCCGCGCAGTACTTCGATGCGCTCGATCGACCAGGTATCGAACGGGAAGGTGATGCCCACGCCGCCGTACTGGCGCAGCCCGTCGTACAGCCGCATCACCGAGGCGCCATCGGTGAAGCCGCGGCTGGACAGCGCACTCAGACCGTTGCCCGGGTGCGGCATCGCACTGATCGCACCTGCCCGGCTGATCGCATCGTTGAGGTTGCTGTCGCCGCGCTGATCCAGCTGTTCGCGCGAAATCACCGTCAGGCTGGCCGGTGTCTGCAGCACGCTCAGGCCCAATGCAGAGCCTGCGCTGGCAATGGAGGACAGCTCGCCGCTGCGGGTGTCAACCACCCGCACGGTCTCCAGCGTGGTCGGGGGTGCCGCGTCGGCGGCAAGCAGGGGCGCAGCATGCAGGAGCAGCGCGCACAGGACAGGCAGCGTCGCCCGGCGCAGGCACGCGGGGTTGGGGTTCGTTTTCATTTTTTCACGGCATGCAAGGCCACCCCGCAATGGCAGGGCAGCAATCAGAAAGGGACAGACACGCGCGTGCGGGCACCGGCCGTGGCCGGCAACCTCATGGAAGAACGTTCAATGCAGCGCGCGTGCGGCTCAGGCAGCCATCAGTGCCGGCGGCCCACGCGCGCCCAATGTGCCGCCGATTCGTTGCGGCAACGCCTGCACGGCACCGCGCAACGCGCGGCACACCGGAGCCATCGGCATCAACAGCAGCACTGCCGCCACCAACAGGGTGATCAACCGCGCTGCAATCAGGCAGTAATCACAATCCACGCCCATCTCATGATCGGCATGCGGATCGGCGGGCGGCTTCTTTGCGGTCTCGCCGTGCGGCATCGCCATCGCGTGATGGTCGTGGTGCCCTTCCATCGCGTGCTGCGCATGCTCTGCGTGTATTGCGTGGTCCATGGCTGCCACCGGCGCAGCGGCAGCCACGTGACCCTGCGCCAGCCAGCGGCTCACCAGCGGGGCGAGCAGCACCAGCAGCATGGCAAGCCAAGCCAGGGCCTGGAACCGGCGGTGGAGGACAGAATGACGCACCCGGCCATTCTACGGGCCTGTGCCCAACCTTGGACCCCGTTCAGGGTTTGCCCCCTGCGACACGGTGACGCAGGAGCTCGCCTCGCGCGCCGACATGTGAACGCACCACACCGCGGTCCCTGCGCTTGCGGGCTCTGCCTCGCCAACGTTAGGGTTCAATTGGCCACGGCAAGGAGCCAGAGGAATCTGCATGACCACCCGCATCACACACCGGCAGCGCATCAGCCTGCTCGGCCTGACCGCGCTGCTTGCTGCCTGCGCCGACAAGGGGCCGCCCCCACCGCCAGAGCCGCTGGAACTCTCACAGCCCATCGCCGTGGACGCGCCCGGCCAGCAGGTGCAGTTCGAGTTCGAAACCACGGCGCGCAATTTTGCCAGCTACCGCACTTATGCGGTGGAACTGGAACTGCAGCGGCGAAGTCCAGCCACAACGGGCACGACCGATATAGCAAGTATCAACATCCCATTCGAAGTATCCCTGCAGCGTCGGGAAGGCACTACCTGGCAGGAGATTGCAACACAGGACAGCTATCAGGCACGCGCGCGCAACGGTGTTGAGCCGCTCCCCTCGTGGCACCACTCTGAGAGCTGGCGCTATGCCTCGCTCGCATCAGGCAGCGACGGCAACTACCTCCTGAACGTGACAGCGCTGCCGCTGGAGCTCGACAGCAGATACCGGCTGCAGATTCAAACGGTCCATGCCATATCAGGACTGCAAGACTATTCGGCAAGGCTAGTCGTGCACGCCTCGCGTCCTGCAGGGAAGTGACACCATTCATTCGAAGGAACGAAGGAGTTTCCATGAACAAGCCCCGCTACAGCCTGGACATTGTCATTGCCGCACCCGGCACCCCACTGCTCGATCCCGATTCGGGAAAGCAGCAGCTGACGCCCGATGGCACTCCTGATACTTCCGGGCCTGGCCACATGTTCTATGTTCTGCATGCTACAGGTAAAGCGGCGCAGAGTTTCGGCTTCGCACCCGTCGAGCATGGCAGCATGAATGGTCCCGGGCGCATCGTCAGAGACGACGTGAAAGTCTATAAGGACCCCGCCCATGTCCGCACCATCGAAATCACCGAAGCCCAGTACAACAAGCTCAAGGCGTTCGGCGACGATCCAGTGAAGTACGGCTTCAGCAAGCACTATGCCGACGTGCGCCACAACTGCGTGGACTTCACCTGGGGCGCATTGAATCACGCCGGCATCCAGCGCAAGCACAGCCTGGACGTGAACAGCATCGGCGGCCCCGTTGGCCAGTTGCTGCCCGATGTCCGCATTCCGCTGGGCGTCCAGTCACAGGGCAAGGACGGCTATCGTCCGCTGCGCAACATCCATGGCGTGGACAGCATTGAGCCCCCTTTCCCCAACAGCGAACTCAACCGCACCACCACTCATCCCCTGCCCGAGCGCAGCTTGAAGCAGCGTCTGCTCAGCGAAACCGATGGCATTGATGGCCCCTTGGGCGAGCGTCTGGCTGCGGACGCGCGCGCACCGGGGCACAGCCTTCATGCCTTGGACCAGAAAGTGCGTACCGCACTCGCCCAGGCCAGCGAACAGCAGGGACTGCCCCCCGGCCAGGAGCACGAACGACTGGCAGGCCATCTGACCCACGCGGCGGTGCAGGCCGGCTTCAGCGAAAAGGACACGCTGCAGGTGGCATTCAGTTCAAACAGCACCGCCGAGGCACCCGGCTACGTATTCCTGCATCGCAGCGGCGACACCGCCTCGCCGGACCCTGCCGCCAATCGCCAGCGCCTGTCCCTGCTCGATACGCAGCAGGGCGATGTGGATATGCTGTATCAGAAGGCCAACGTGCAGCAGCAATCCCGCGACGCAAGCCGACTGGCGCAGGACGAGCAACAGGCACAACAGCAGGCGTCGCCGCCCATGGCCTGACCCAGCCGCATCAGGCGCTGACACCGTTCCCGCATCAACTCACGTACTGCGCCTGACCGTTCCCGAACGACCAGTTCTCCTTCTTCACTTCCACCAGATTGATGAACACATCCTCGCGGCGGATGCCCACCGCCACATGCAGTCCATCGGCGATGCCGGCGTACAGCGCCTTTTTCTGCTCCAGCGTGCGCCCTTCGTTCCAGGTGATCTGGATGCAGATGAAGTCGTCGGTGCGATCCACGCCCAGGTAGCCGGGATCGTAGATCAGCGTGCCGGGCGCGTGTTCCTGGAAGATCTGGAAGCGATCGTTTTCCGGCACCCCCACCGCGCGCATGGCCTGGTAGATGGTTTCGCCGACGCGTTGCAGGTAGTCGGCGGATTTGCCTTTGCGAAGATCGATGCGGGCGAGCGGCATGGTGGCACTCCAGAGTGGATGGGTACGACGACAGGCTGAGACTACGCCTGCCCGGGGCGGCGGGACAGCGCAGGGATGGAACCCTCTGGCTCCATGCGTGGCATGGTCCCGCCTCCGCCGCGCGGGGTGACGCGATTGCCGTGGCGGCATCCCTCCGGAGTCGTCATGTGCACGGTCGGCAGGGGCGGCGATGTGCGCCATCAGTGATGGGCCGCACTACTCGCAGGTGTCGGACGACACACATCGGGAAACGTCTGGCCTGCCTAGGGACAGTTGAGAATTTTCCTTACAGACCGATGTGATTGCCCGGCTTGAAGATCGCCGCGCCGAGGCAAGACGCCTTGGCCGGGATTGGCGTCTCGAAAAAGCAAACCGAACGGATAGGTTGCGCAGCAGTGCGTAGCCGCAAGAATGCACCAACTGCCCTCAATGGCGGGCGGTGTGTGGGGATCACTCGATCCGCCGGGTGATTTCTCACTCCGTTGTGTTTGCCCCGGTACGCCAACCCGCACCGTCCGCCACCTTCACTCCGGAAGGTGGCCCTACGCCAGTGAGGGTTTCGCCATGACCAATCGCACCGCCGTCCATCCCCGCCTGTACACCCTTATCGGCGACGTCGCCGCCGATGTGCCCGAAGACGTCGCACGCGAGATCGAGTGCGCACTGAACGAACAGAACCTGCCGGCGCAGTCGGCCACGTTCTTCGCCCGTCTCAATGCGATCAACCATGCTGACGGCGATGACGGACAGCCGTGCATCAGCCTCACCCTCGGCGCCAGCAATCACGCTTCGTTGCGCCGCTCGCTATCTGGGCTCGGCGCGTTGCTCGATCTGCTGCAGGCCGCCGACCATGCGCGCAACGAAGGCGGCCCGAACGAGCAGTTGGGCGCCTTCCATATCGACGGACTGATCGTGGCCGCCCGACAACTGGTGCGCGAGGCACATCATTGCCTCTCCGGCGGCGACGCCTGACCGGCCCGGATACGCTCCCGCTACAATCGCGCAGGGAGCGCAGGAGACCGCAATGGACGCCGAACACCTGGAATACTTCAAGGCCGCACTGGAAGGCCGCGCAACCGTGGGCTGGAACGTCTGGTTCGCCGCCAACCAGCACGCGCTGGCACAACAGCTGAGCCGCCCTGCACTGCTGCGCTTGAAGTTCAGCACACTGGATGAAGCCGAACGCCTGCTGGCCGAGGCCGGCATCGTGCCCCGCAGCACAGCGGGCAAGCGCTACGAAATGTACTGCGCGCAGTTCTCGCCGGACGTGGTGGACGCGAACGGTCGCCCGCTACCGGCCCTCTGGCGCGCGGCGCACGGCGGTGCCATCGGCCTGCTGGCCGACGGTGAGCAGGAGGCCGGCCAGGCGAAGCTGCTCGCGGAGTTCCGCCGCGTCCGCAAGCGCGGGCTGCAGCAGGCCCATGAATGGTTGGCCGATCTGTGCTTTGAGGGCGAGATGGAACTGACCAGCGGCAATGCCGAGGTGGGCCGTAGCCTATTGGCGGTGGTGGTGCAGGCGGGTAGCGGCCATGACCTGCTGGATGCCACGGCGATGATCGCGCGCGAGCTGCTGGAGCGGCACGGCTGAAAGGGCGTGTGCTTCCAGCTGATCTTGCTGGATCGCTGGTAACAAAAAAGCCCCCATTGCTGGAGGCTTCTTTCGTTCTGCAACATGGTGGGCGGTACAGGGATCGAACCTGTGACCCTTGCCGTGTGAAGGCAATGCTCTACCGCTGAGCTAACCGCCCGGTGTGTTGCTGAGCCGCTCATTATAGGGGCTTTTCAGAGGCCGTCAACAGTTTTTCACATTCGTGTTCACGGGCGTTTCGAGGGCCGCCGCCGGGCATGACCCGACGCTACCGGAATCACATCGTATGGGTCGGCTTGTCCGAGCCGGTCAGGCCGGCCAGCAGGGTCTCGATCTTGTGGCGTACGCCCTCGCCTTCGGCACCATCGGCCAGCTGCACGCCGATGCCGGCGGTGCGGTTGCCCTGCGCGCCGGCCGGGGTCACCCAGATCACCTTGCCGGCCACCGGCAGGCGCTCGCTGGAATCGGGCAGGGTCAGCAGCAGGAACACCTCGTCGCCCAGGAAGTAGCGCTTGGGCGTGGGCACGAAGATGCCGCCATTCTTCACGAACGGCATGTACGCGCTGTACAGCGCGGCTTTGTCCTTTACGGCCAGGGACAGGATGCCCTGGCGGGCGTTGCTGGCACTCATCGATTTCCCCTTGCGGCAGGCCGCTCGTTCACCTTGTTCCAGGCCAGCAGCAACTCGACCACCGCAAGGTCTGCACGCACCGTGGTGCGCAGCAGGTCGCGGGTGCGGTTGGCCGCATCGAACCAGGCTGCAAGCTTGTGCAATCGCTCCGGCGTGGTCAAGGCATCGGTGCTGGCCTGGGCCAGCGCCAGGTCGGCGGCAAAGCGCAGGCGCAGCGCCGCGTTGTCGTCACCGCACCACTTCTGCGCCAGCTCCACCGCGCCGGTCTTGCCGGCAGCCAGCTGTTCCAGCTCGCGGCCCACTTCGCGGCGCAGGCTCAGGCCGTCTTCGCGCAGCCAGTTGTCGGCCTGGCCGGGATGGCCGCGCGCCGCGTCCAGCGCTTCGCGCGCCGATGCCTCGCTATGGCCCTGCTGCTGCAGCCAGGCCAGTGCTTCGTGCTGCGGCGGCAACTTGAATTCCAGGCGCTGGCAGCGGCTGCGGATGGTCTGCGGCAAGCGTGCCGGGTCGCTGCTGATCAACCACAGGTAGCGGCCGGGCTGCGGCTCTTCCAGGGTTTTCAGCAGCGCGTTGGCCGCCGAGCGGTTGATCGCATCGGCCGGGTCGACGATCACCACCTGCGCCACGCCGTACTGCGGGGTCAGCGCCAGCTTGTCGGTGATCTCGCGCATCTGCTCGATGACGATCTCGGTACGCAGCTTGTCGCCGCTCTTGTTCGGAATGAAGCTGACCAGCTGCAGGTCCGGGTGCGTGCCCGCCGCGATCAGCTGGCGCGTGCGCGTGGCGTGGGCTGCATCGCCCTGCGCCAGCACGTAGTCGGCCAGCGCCAGCGCCACCTCATGCTTGCCCAGCCCGGCCGGACCGCAGATCAGCAGGCCATGACCGAGGCGACCGGCGTCGAGCGCGGCCACCGTCTGTTCGAACGCGCGCTGCTGCCAGGGCGAAAACGTGCTCATGCGCCCTCCCCGTCCCGCAGCCAGCGCTCGACACGCGCGACCACATCGGCGGCCACGCGCGCCTGCTCCTGGCCCGCATCAATCAATGCGAAGCGCTGCGGATCCTGCTGTGCGCGGCTGCGGAACACTTCGCGCACGCGCTGGAAGAAATCGTCCTGCTCGCTCTCGATGCGGTCCGGCCACAGGTCACGGCCATTCGCGCGGGCGCGGCCCACCGCCACGTCCACATCCAGCAGCAGGGTCAGGCCCGGCAGCAGGCCGACCGCGCGGCGCTCCAGGTCGGCAATCCACTGCGGGTCGAGGCCACGGCCACCGCCCTGATAGGCGTAGCTGGAATCGGTGAAGCGATCGCTCAGCACATAGGCGCCGCGCTGCAGCGCCGGCCGGATCACCTGGCGCACATGCTGCGCGCGTGCGGCGAACACCAGCAGCAACTCGGCTTCGGCGCTGAGTGGCTCGGCAGCGATCTCGGCATCGGGCTTCAGCACTAGGCCGCGGATGCGCTCGGCCAGGGGCGTACCGCCCGGCTCGCGGGTCAGCACCACCTCGTGGCCGTGGCTGCGCAGGCAGTCACGGATGGCATTGATGGCGGTGGTCTTGCCCGCGCCTTCGCCGCCTTCCAGGCTGACGAAACGCGGGTGGCGAAGCAGCGCGGGACTCATTGCGCCGGGGTCTCCTGGGTACGTTGCTGGCGCAGCTGCTGCAGGTAGCGGGCTACGGCCGCGTTGTGCTGGTCCAGGCTGGGCGAGAACACGTGCGCGCCGCTGCCATCGCCCACGGCGACGAAGTACAGCGCGTCGCCCGCCGCGGGTTGCGCGGCCGCCATCAGCGCATCGCGGCTGGGCATCGCGATCGGGGTCGGCGTCAGGCCGGCACGGGTGTAGGTGTTGTAGGGCGTATCGGTAGTCAGGTCGCGACGGCGGATGTTGCCGTCATACGCAGCACCGAGGCCATAGATCACGGTCGGGTCGGTCTGCAGGCGCATGCCGATCTTCAGGCGGCGCATGAACACGCCGGCAATCTGCGGGCGCTCGCTGGCCAGCGCGGTTTCCTTTTCGATGATCGAGGCCAGCGTCAGCAGTTCGTAAGGCGTGTTGATCGGCAGGTCCGGTGCGCGGCTTTCCCAGGCTTCGTCCAGCGCCTTTTCCATTGCGGCGTGGGCGCGCTTGAGCACGTCCAGATCACTGTCGCCGCGCTGGTAGACGTAGGTCTCCGGCAGGAAGCGGCCTTCCGGATGCTGGCCACCGAATCCGAGGCGCTGCATCAACGCGGCGTCATCCAGGGTATCGGTGGTGTGCAGCAGCGGCTCGGCGCGCTTGAGCGCGGCACGCAGCTGGCGGATGTTCCAGCCCTCGACAATCGTGACCCGGTGCTGCAGCACCTTGCCGGCGCGCATGCGCAGCAGCAGCTCGCGCGGGGTCAGCTCGTCACTGAGCGCGTACTCGCCCACCTTCAGCTTGCCGGCCGCATCGAGCTGGCGCGCCAGCAACTGCCACTGGGTGTCCTGGCCCTCGTCCACGCCGGCATCGCGCAGCTTGCGCAGCACGCTGTTCATGCCATCGCCGCTGGCGATGACCACGCTCTCGGCGGTCGGGGTGATCGGGGCATCGGCGAACCGGGTCTGCTGGTAGAAGAACCACGCGCCCGCGCCGGCCACGACGGCGCCCAGCACCACCACCAGCGTTACCACGAACAGACATCCGCGCTTGGCTCCCGCCATGGACTACCTCTGAACTCGATTCCGTCGTGCAGGATACCGTGCCGGTGGATTGGGGTCATGACCGGGGTGGCGCCTGCGTGCCGACCAACGGTCGGCACCCACCACAATCCATGCCTGGCGCGGCGATCAGTAGATCCACGCCATGCGTGGATGAATGGCCATGGAGGACTCCGTGCCGACCAACGGTCGGCACCCACCGTGGGGGAATGGCGTTGCCGGCCAGCGGCCGGCACTACCCCTGC
>NZ_JBHHMJ010000464.1:0-770 GCF_042136455.1 Stenotrophomonas sp. 3diitr2024 | reverse complement strand
TGAGAAATAATAGAATATTTTGGTTTGTATTCAAATATTATTCTATTTATGTATAATAAAGTTAGAATTCTATATTTTGGGAGGAACAAGAGTGAGACAACAGGTGAAGAAACTTCTTTTAACAACGAGTATAGCGTTATTGGTAGCTCCAATTTCAGCTTATGCACATCCAGGGCGTACAGATGCTAATGGCGGACATACGTGTCGTACAAATTGTGAGAAATGGGGATTACAGTACGGGGAATATCATTATCACAATAAACCAGCTTCTAGTAGTGGCGCAACGAGCCCAGCTCCTAGCCAGAATAATAATAGTGCTGTAGAAGCTGAGAGACAAGCAGAAGCACAGCGCAATACCGAGGCGGAAAAACAACGTAATGCAGAAGCACAGCGTAAAGCTGAAGAAGAGAGACAACGTGTAGCCGAGGAACAAAGAAAAGCTGAAGAGGCACGTAAGCAAGAGGAAGCGCAGCGCCAAGCTGATATGGAAAAAGGTCAACTTGAAGGTCAAAAGAATGGAGAAACTGATTTTAAAGCAGGAAAAAATGATGCAGAAGTGCATGTAGCTGGAAAATCTGATGCATATAAACAAGCGTTTAAAGCGACTTATGCAGCCGTATTTCTTGTGGGTGGCAGCGAAGGTGTACCAGCCATCAAGCCAGTTGAAGGCCGGAATGCGGTAACTGGTAACCAGGCTCTTGCGCTTCTGCGCATAGTCCAGCTGCGTGTTCATCTTGTGGCCGCGGTTGTTCAGGAACCGCCGCTCGATG
>NZ_JBHHMJ010000462.1:0-25251 GCF_042136455.1 Stenotrophomonas sp. 3diitr2024 | reverse complement strand
CGCGCTCGTCGATGATCCGGCCCAGCGGGCGGAAGTCGTCGCCCAGTGCGGTGATGTCCAGCGCGCGTTCGGTTGCCTCGCGGGTGAGGGCGTCGCGCAGCGGCGTGCCCGGATTGACGAACGATGCGCCCGGCAACTGCAGAGATCCCGAGGTTGCCGGCCAGCGGCCGGCACTACCGAATCCTGATTTCATCCAATGAAAAGCCCCCGGTTCGGCCGTCCCGCGATCTATAGGGGGGCGTAGTTAGGGGGCTGGATGAATCGATTGTGTTGTTGTGGGCAGGAGCGCGCAAGCGGCATAAGCGACGTGCGCGGTAGCGCCGGGCCATGCCCGGCGGTCACGCCTCAGACGATCGCAATCCCCGCCTTGCCCAGCGCTTCGCGCACCATCGCGTCGTTGGCTTCGGTCACCGGCCGGGTCAGCTCCCACAGGAACTTCACCCGGAAGCCGGACTTCACCGCGTCCTGCGCGCTCCACAGCACGCAGTAGTCGCGTGCCAGGCCGCACACGTGCACCTCGCGGATGCGGCGCTCATGCAGCCAGCCGGCCAGGCCGGTGGCCGGGCGCTCGCCATCGGGGCCGTGGTTCTCGCGGAAGGCGCTGTACGAATCCACCTGTGGGCGGGTGCCCTTGCGCAGGATCAGGTCGGCCACGGTCCAGTCCACGCCCGGGTGCAGCGCGGCGCCATCGCTGCCCTGCACGCAATGGTCGGGCCACAGGGTCTGTGGCTGCGCGTGCAGCAGGATGGTCTCGAACGGTCGCTTGCCGGGGTGCTGGCTGGCGAACGAGGCGTGGTCGGCCGGGTGCCAGTCCTGGGTCGCCACCACGGTGCGGTAGCGACGCTGTGCCAGCAGGTCGGCAATCGGTGCCACCAGCGCATCGCCCTGGTCGCAGGCCAGCGCACCGCCGGGCATGAAGTCCGGCTGCAGGTCGATCACCAGCAGGGCGACATCGGCGGGCAGGGCAATCATGGCAGATCCACTACATCAGAAGGAGCGACCAGCGTGGCCGCCCCATGCCTGCACGTCAATCGCCCTGCGGCGCCTCAGCGTCCTGCCCGTAGTACAGCAGTCCGATCTTGATCCGTTCGCGCCCGTTCTCACGGCGATGGCGGTTGGCATCGCGCAGCGAGTACACGCAGCCGCAGTACTCCTGCTGGTAGAACTGCTCGCGCTTGCTGATCTCGATCATGCGGCTGGCACCGCCGCCCTTGCGCCAGTTGTAGTCCCAGTACTGCAGGCCTTCATAGCGCGACGCCGCGCGGATGCCGCAGTCGTTGATCTGCGCCATGTTCTTCCAGCGCGAGATGCCCAGCGACGAACTGATGGTGTCGTAGCCGTGCTCGTGCGCGTACAGCGCGGTGCGTTCGAAACGCATGTCGAAGCACATCGTGCAGCGGATGCCGCGCTCGGGTTCGTTTTCCATGCCGCGTGCACGCCTGAACCAGTTGTCGGTGTCGTAGTCGCAGTCGATGAACGGAATGCCGTGCTGTTCGGCGAAGCGGATGTTCTCCTGCTTGCGCAGCTCGTACTCCTTCACCGGGTGGATGTTGGGGTTGTAGAAGAAGATCGCGTAGTCGATCCCGGAAGCGGTGATCGCCTCCATCACTTCGCCCGAACAGGGCGCGCAGCACGAATGCAGCAGCAGGCGCTTGCCATCGGCGGGCAGGGTCAGGGTGGGGCGTTGGAACTCGGTCATCGTGGCGTGCGTCAGGGCGTGGGAGCGGTCTGGCCGGTTACCGTGAACAGGACGCGCGCGGCCACGCCGCCTGTACGTGCAGGCAGGCGATGGCCCCGGCACCCTCCCCGCGGAGAGTCCAGGTCGAATCAGGGGACGGTCGTGTCCCCCGGCCGGGGCCGGTATTCGGGCTGATGGACACGGGCCGCAGCCCACCTACTCCCTGCCGCTTCCCAGGCGCGAGCCCAGTGCTGTTGGCAGGATTCGTTTCCATTCACCGCTGCGGGGCAGCTCCGGAATGGGCGCACGAAGCGCCTTCACCGGATTCCCGTTTAACTCCCTGCCGCCATCCAGCCACGGCAGGGATACCTTCGGCGTGCCCACGGTGGACGCGTTGGCGGCAATGGTCAAGGGCAAAGCATGAGATACGTGGCGCAGAGGCTAGCCCCAGTAGCGGTCGGGTCTCCACTCTGCGCATCGATCTACACGCGCATGTCGTCATTCCGCATCTAGATGTGAATTGAAAGAGGCAAGGGTATTGAGGTGTCAATCTCCATGTTTCCACTTCCGGGTTCGTTGGGGTTTAGGGTTGGCCCTGCTGCTCATCTGGCTTCGTATCGAGTTCTTCATTGACCGAAAAGCCAGCTTCTATCTTTGATTCCTGTTCACGAACCAAGTTATCGCGACGAGATGAGAGAGCTCTTGCAACGGCGCCTAAGCCTGGAACCTTTGAAAGTGCATCTACAGACTCGGAGAGTCGAGCACTCTTTTCCAGTACATCCATAAGCGGATGATCAGCTTTGCTGTAATCGGTGATCAGCTTTCCGGGGTTCTCGGCACTCACTTGAAGTACATTGAACAACAGCCTGGTTCGCAGCTCATCTTTTACTGATGCATCGTTGGCTAATCCTTCAATCTGATTGGAAAGCCCGGAGAATGTCTTTCCCAGTACAGCCTTGTGGGTGTACTCCTCAATCAGTCGCTTGGATAAGTTCAGCCTTTTATTGGCCGAATACGCTAGCCAGAGAACTGGGAAGTACAACGGGAGAATGGAAACAACGAGCCGGGGAGTGTCTTTCAAGACGCTTGCAAGCTCAGTTCCTTGCATCAACAAGTAACAATTGACTCCGAACGGAATGATGGAGACTGCAACCAGTCCATACACCGCAAACTTGAAGCTGCGTTCGTGTGATGCCAGGAAGGATGCCTCTTCATCTTTCTTGCTTTCATAAGCCGCACTCAGTCCTGCAGCTAGTGCGCCTGGGAGAAGCGCTTTCAACTGATCCGAAACTTCTGATAGCGAAGCTTTCCCTCCCTCCAGCAGCGATGCGAACTCGGTGCGTTGCGCTTCACGCAAACTGTCATGACGCCCTTCTACGGCCTTAATAGATGTGTCAACCAACTCGTCTAGTGAACCGATCTTCGAGTCGAGCTCTTCATACGACTTCGTAAGTTGATCCTTCAGGCCATCTACTCTTTGAGTGTTTCCGGCTGAGTCTTCAATGTTGTGCCCAAAAATTTCCTTGTGCAGCTCATCGAACTCGGCAGTCTTCTTCATGGAGTGTGTGAGCAGACTTTTGATGTTCTCGTTTTGCGCATTTGCATCGCTTAATGTCTTCTTGAGATTTTCTATGGCCTCGTTCGCGTTCGCCGCTTGTTCAAGAAGTCTCTGAACTTCATTGAGTTGGGAGGTGATGCTGTCAATAGAATTCTGCGTGTTGGAACTGGCGGCAACAACGGAATCATGCAGTGCTAGGGATTCGCTAGACTTCAGTGCTAGAGATTCGGACTCTTGGAGGAACTTTTCCTTTGAGGTGGAAACTAATTCCATTTCCTGCAAAAGCGTTGATCTTGCAGCCTCGATCTGTGTATGGGCCGCATGCATCTCCTGTGCCATCTGATCAAGCGCCGCTCGCTTCAGCCTGATTTCCTCGAGTGCTTGAGCAGCATCCTGGGCGGACTCGCTCGCTGTTTGCGCAATCCGCGATTCAATCTGAGGGATTTTTCCGTTAGTGATTGCCAGGACATTGCTATTAAGAACGGCAATCTGCTCGCCAATGGTTGATCTGAACTTATCAAAGTCCGCTTGATCCACACCGCCAAATATTCCCACTTTTTCTCCCCCCTGGTGACTAATGATCCGCGCCAGACTGGCGCAACTTCTGAATAGATTGGCAGGGCGGGCTTGTTGCATCAAGGTTATTATCAATCTGTTTGCTTGATGTCGCAAAGCGCCGGAGTTGCGGGGCTTGTCTCAATTGGTGAGAGCCCCTCTTGCCATACTGTGCATCGACAGACGGGAGGTGGCTCGTGGCGGCGAAGTACTGCGATCTGGTCATGAAAGGCGGCATCACCAGCGGCATCGTGTACCCCAATGCGGTACTGGCGCTGGCACGCGAGTATCGGTTCAAGAGCATCGGCGGCACCTCCGCTGGCGCCATCGCTGCGGCGGTAGCGGCTGCGGCGGCATGCGGTGATCGCCGCATGCAGGCCGGCGAGCACCTGCCCGGTGATGCCGGTTATGGCGGGCTGTCGGCGGTGTCGGCGCAGTTGTCGCGGCGCGGGTTCATCTACAGCCTGTTCCAACCGGCGCGGGGCGCGCGCGCGGCCTATCGGCTGCTGGTGGTGCTGACCGGCAATGCCGGCCTGCCGCACAAGCTGCTGTGCCTGGCGGTGGCGGTATTCGAGATCGCGCCGCTGGAAGTGCTGGTGTCGCTGGCGCTGCTGCTCGGCCTGGGCTGGTGGGGCGGTGGCTGGAGCGGCGTGGCCGCAACGCTGCTGCCGTCGCTGCTGTGCGCCTACGGTGCAGGCGTGGCCGGAGCCGCCTTGCGCGTTGCGCGTGTGGCCCGGCGCAACCTGCTGGGCCTGTGCAGTGGCCTCGGCCGCGATGCACGCAAGCCGGCGTTGACCGAGTGGCTGCATGAATGCCTGCAGCACTTGTCCGGCAAGCCGCTGGATGCACCGCTGACCTTTGCCGACCTGCATGACGCGCCGCGCTATGCCGGCGAGCCGGACAGCCCGCATGCGATCAGCCTGCAGATGATCACCACCTGCGTGTCGCACAATGAACCACGCACACTGCCGCTGGGCGGCGCGCAGTTCTGGTTCCTGCGCGAGGAGTTCGAGCAGTTGTTCCCCGCCAGCGTGGTGCAGTGGCTGGTGACGCAGGCCGGCCCCCCGCTGGAGGTGGAAGGGCGCCGGTACTACCACCTGCCGCAGGGTCCGAAGCTGCCGGTGCTGGTGGCCACGCGCATGAGCCTGAGCTTCCCGTTGCTGATCAGCGCGGTGCCGCTGCATGAGCCCTCGCGCCGCGAACGCCGCTGCGAACCCACTGCACCTGCCGCCGATCAGGAACACAACGTGGCCGACAGCATGGAAGGGCTGACCAGCGCCGGGCAGACCTGCGGCCCGGTGATCACCGCGTTCCGCATCTGCTGGTTCTCCGATGGTGGCATCAGCAGCAACTTCCCGATCCATCTGTTTGATGCCGCGCTACCGCGCTGGCCGACCTTCGCCATCAACCTGGTCTACCCGCAGCATGCCGAAGACGTGGGCCGCGGCAGTGATGGCCGACAGGCGCTGGAAAGTGCCGTGTTCCTGCCCACCGAAAACCGCCACGGTTGGCAACGGCATTACCAGTCCATTGCCACGCCGCTAGCCGCAGCTGAGCTGGGGCGCTTCCTGTTCGCGGTGGTGGCGACCATGCAGAACTGGCGCGACCTGCTGCAGGCGCGCGCGCCGGGTTACCGTGACCGCATCGTGCACGTCAGCCTGCAGGGCGACGAAGGCGGCATGAACCTGGACATGCCGCAGGAGGTGCTGACCCGCATCGCCGACAAGGGCAGCCTGGCGGGTGCGCGCTTCTGTTCGTTCTCGTTCGGGAACCACTACTGGATCCGCTGGCGCAACCTGGCCTCGGCCTACCAGCGCTACACGCTGGAAGTGGCGCGTACCGACGACCCGGCGCAGCAGGTGCTGGCCTACCGCGCGGCGTACTCGATGGTTGCCCGTGGCGAGCCGGCACCGCCGTCGTACAAGCTCGGCTCGGAAGACAAGCGTCGCGGCTCGCAGCTGCTGTGGGCGCAGATGGTCGAGCAGGGCCGCACCTGGGAAGACCTTGGCCCGGACCTGACCGAAGGCGCACCGCGCCCGCTGCCGCAGATGAAGGTGACGCCGATCTACTGACCCGGTAGTAGATCCACGCCATGCGTGGATGAACGTCCATCGAAATCGAATATTTCGAACATTCATCGAAGAGCATCCACGCATGGCGTGGATCTACCGTGTCGACCAAGGTCGACACCTACCAGAGCAATACGTCGTTCCGACAGATGGAAGGAAACTGTCGAAGGCGGGGTGGTGTCGGATTGCGGGGTGTCCGCGGCATGGATGCTGCGGCCAAGCCCCCAGGGACGGGTTCACGGCGTCCCCGCAATCCGACACCGCCCCGCAATCCCACGGAATGCCAGCTGTTGCTGTTGCTGTTGCTTCGGCTTCGGCTTCGGCTTCGGCTTCGGCTTCGGCTTCGGCAGGTGCAGGGCGCAGCCCTGCCGAACCAACCCTACCTCCCCGGCAACTGCGCGAACGCGCGCTGCATGCAGTCCTCGCGCGGGCACACCCGGCAACCCGGCCCGATCGATACCGAATTGCCCGGGCTCTGCACATCCAGCCCCAGTGAATACACCAGCCGCTCGGCATGCTGCAGATCGCAGCCCAGCGCCACCGCGAAGGTCTTGCGCGGCTGGCCATGGCCCACCGGGCCACTGCTGACCTGCCGCGCCAGCCAGAAATGACGGCGGCCATCGGGCATGCGCGCGGTCTGGGTAAGGATGCGGCCTGGCTGGTTGAACGCCTCGTAGACGATCCATAGCGGGCACGAGCCGCCCACCTGCGAGAAGTGGAAGTCGGTGGCCGAATGGCGCTTGGATACGTTGCCCGCGCGGTCCACGCGGATGAAGAAGAACGGCAGGCCGGGCGCACTGCGCCGTGCCAGCGTGCTCAGCCGGTGGCAGACCGCCTCGAAGCCGACGCCGAACTGGTGCGCCAGCAGTTCGATGTCGTAGCTGCTGGCCTCGGCCGCACGCAGGAAGCGCATGTAGGGCATGACCAGCGCGCCGGCGAAGTAGTTCGAAAGACCCACCCGCGCCTGCGCGATGCGCGCGTCATCGGTGAAGCCCGCACGCGCCACCACCGCGTCGATCTGCGGCAGGTAGCCGTGCAGGGCCAGTTCGGCGGCCATCTGGAACGCCTGCTGGCCTGGCTCCAGGTAGTCCGGCAGCCACAGCCGCCGCGTACCCGCATCGTACTGGCGCTTCTCGCGCCCGGCCTGCAGTGCGGCCACTTCCACCAGCACGCCGTGGCGGTCGGCCAGCAGCTGGCGCAAGCGCGGCGCCACATGCCCAGGCGATAGCCCCCACTCGGCGAACAGGCGCTCGGCCAGTTCGTCCAGCTCGGGAATATGGTTGTGCATGCGGTTGAAGAACTCGCGTACCTGGTCGCCGGCCGGCAGGGTGCTGCCGGCGCCGGGCTCGCCCAGCTGGAATTCCAGCGCGGCGGCATGCTCGCGCAGTGCCAGGTGGCGGCGGTGCAGGTCCAGCAGCGCACGGCTGACCTGCGGCAGGTTGCCCGCCAGGGTGCGCAGTTCGGTGGCGCTGACTTCGGCCAGGCCCAGGTCGCGCAGGGTCTCGCCCAGCGCTTCCTGCAGCGCGGCGGGCTCATCTTCGTCGAACAGTGCGGAAACATCGCCGAGTACCTGGCCCAGCTTCTTCTGCACGGCCGGGGTCAGTGGGCGCTTGTTGCGCTCGATCTGGTTCAGGTAGCTGGCCGACAGCCCTAGCGCCCGCGCCAGGTCAACCTGGCTGTAGCCGCGCTGTTCACGCAACCGCCGCAGGCGCAGGCCGAGTTGCCGCTGGGGAGCTGAGGGATTCACAGAATTAACAGGAATCGTGGGGCGTGTTGGCCAGATTAAGCGGATTCAGCCCAGAAATCGAGCTGGGTGCTGTGAATAATGCCAAGCATCTTTCGCACCCTGTGGGATTGTCGTCATGACTGTTGCAGCGCCCCGTATCCGCATGCTGATCGATGGCCAGTTCGTTGAATCGGCCACCTCCCACTGGCAGGACGTGATCAATCCGGCCACCCAGGACGTGCTGGCCAAGGTGCCCTTCGCCACCACCGGCGAAGTGGACGCCGCCGTCGCCGCCGCCAAGGAAGCCTTCAAGACCTGGCGCAAGACCCCGATCGGCACCCGCGCGCGCATCTTCCTGAAGTACCAGCAGCTGATCCGCGAGAACATGAGCGAGCTGGCCCACATCCTCACCGCCGAACAGGGCAAGACTCTGCCCGACGCCGAAGGCGATGTGTTCCGCGGCCTGGAAGTGGTCGAGCACGCCGCCGCCATCGGCAACCTGCAGCTGGGCGAGCTGGCCAACAACGTGGCCAATGGCGTGGACACCTACACGATCATGCAGCCGCTGGGCGTGTGCGCCGGCATCACACCGTTCAACTTCCCGGCGATGATCCCGCTGTGGATGTTCCCGATGGCGATTGCAACGGGCAACACCTTCATCCTCAAGCCGTCCGAGCAGGACCCGATGGTGACCATGCGCCTGGTCGAGCTTGCCCTGGAAGCCGGCATTCCGAAGGGCGTGCTGAACGTCGTCCACGGTGGCGAAGAAGTGGTCAACGCGATCTGCGACCACCCGGACATCAAGGCCGTGTCGTTCGTCGGTTCCACCCGCGTCGGCACCCACGTCTACAACCGCGCCTCGCTGGCCGGCAAGCGCGTGCAGTGCATGATGGGCGCCAAGAACCACGCCGTGGTGCTGCCGGACGCCAACAAGGAACAGACCCTCAACGCGATGGTCGGTGCCGCCTTTGGTGCCGCGGGCCAGCGCTGCATGGCCGCCTCCACCCTGGTGCTCGTCGGTGAGGCGCGCAACTGGGTGCAGGACCTGGTCGAAAAGGCCAAGACGTTGAAGGTCAGCGCCGGCACCGTGTCCGGCACCGACGTCGGCCCGGTCATTTCCTGCAGCGCCCGCGAGCGCGTGGAAGGCCTGATCGCCTCGGGCGTGGAGCAGGGCGCCAAGCTGGCACTCGACGGCCGCAACCCGCAGGTCGATGGCTTCGAGAAGGGCAACTTCGTCGGCCCGACCATCTTTGCCGGTGTCACCACCGACATGCGCATCTACCAGGAAGAAATCTTCGGGCCGGTGCTGGTCATCCTCGAAGCAGAAACGCTGGAAGACGCCATCGCGATGGTCAACAGCAACCCGAACGGCAACGGCACCGCACTGTTCACCCAGTCCGGCGCGGCCGCGCGCAAGTTCCAGGAAGACATCGACGTCGGCCAGGTCGGCATCAACGTGCCGATCCCGGTGCCGGTGCCGCTGTTCTCGTTCACCGGTTCGCGCGCCTCCAAGCTGGGTGACCTGGGCCCGTATGGCAAGCAGGTGGTGCTGTTCTACACCCAGACCAAGACGGTCACCGCGCGCTGGTTCGATGACGAGACGCTGAGCCACGGCGTCAACACCACGATCAGCCTGAAGTAACGGCAGGAGCAGCCATGAGCCACTCGATGACGACGGAACTGGAAGAAGCGCAGCAGGCGTACCGCGAGGCGGCGCGCGACTTCGCACAGGCCGAACTGGCGCCACACGCCGCGCGATGGGATGCGGAGGGCATCTTTCCGCGCGAGGCGATCGCCAAGGCCGGTGAACTGGGCTTCTGCGGTCTGTACATGGACCCGGAAGTGGGCGGCAGCGGCCTGAGCCGGCTGGACGCCGCCGTCGTCATCGAGGAGCTCGCCAACGTCGATCCGTCGACTGCGGCCTACATCAGCATCCACAACATGGCCTCGTGGATGGTGTCCACGTGGGGCCAGCCAGCACTGCGCGATGCGTGGGGCACTGACCTGTCCTCGGGCAACAAGCTGGCCTCGTACTGCCTGACCGAACCGGGTGCCGGCTCCGATGCGGCCTCGCTGAAGACCACCGCCGTGCGCGACGGCGATCATTACGTGCTGAACGGCTCGAAGGCCTTCATCTCCGGCGCCGGTGCCACCGAACTGCTGGTGGTGATGGCACGTACCGGCGGTGCCGGTGCCGGCGGCGTCAGCGCCATTGCAGTGCCGTCGGACCTGCCGGGCATCAGCTTCGGCCGCAAGGAAGAGAAGATGGGCTGGAACAGCCAGCCCACCCGTGGCATCACCTTCGAAAACGTCCGCGTGCCGGTCAGCCACCTTCTGGGAGAAGAAGGCGGTGGCTTCAAGCTGGCGATGAAGGGGCTTGATGGTGGCCGCATCAACATTGCCGCCTGCTCGCTGGGTGCCGCGCAGGGCGCGCTGGATGCCGCGCGCCGCTACATGGGCGAGCGCCGCCAGTTCGGCAAGGCGCTGGCCGAGTTCCAGGCGCTGCAGTTCAAGCTGGCCGACATGGTCACCCAGCTGGTGGCCGCGCGGCAGATGGTGCACACCGCCGCACGCAAGCTCGATGCCGGGGCCAGCGATGCCAACGTATGGTGCGCGATGGCCAAGCGCTTCGCCACCGATGCCGGCTTCAACGTCTGCAATGAAGCGCTGCAGATCCACGGTGGCTACGGCTACATCCGCGAGTACCCGATCGAGCGCCTGCTGCGTGACTGCCGCGTGCACCAGATCCTGGAAGGCACCAACGAGATCATGCGGGTGATCGTTGCCCGTCACCTGCTCAACACCGAAGAGGAACTGCGATGAAGGATTGGCGTACCCAGGAGCACGTGGGCCTGAAGGTCGAGGCCGACGGCCACACCGCCGTGGTCACCCTGAACAACCCGCCGGCGCACACCTGGACCGTGCACAGCCTGTCGGCGCTGCGCGACCTGGTCGGCGCGCTCAACGCAGACCGTGACGTCTACGCACTGGTGATCACCGGTGACGGCGAGAAGTTCTTCTCCGCCGGTGCCGACCTCAACCAGTTCGCTTCCGGCGACAAGGCCGCAGCGCGCGAAGCCGCGCGCCGTTTCGGCGAAGCCTTCGAGGCGTTGTCCGGTTTCCGTGGCGTGTCGATCGCCGCGATCAACGGCTACGCGATGGGCGGAGGCCTGGAATGCGCACTGGCCTGCGACCTGCGCATCATCGAAGAGCACGCCCAGGTGGCGCTGCCGGAGGCCACCGTCGGCCTGCTGCCGTGCGCCGGTGGCACCCAGAACCTGCCGCGCCTGGTTGGCGAAGGCTGGGCCAAGCGCATGATCCTGCTGGGTGAGCGCATCAACGCCGAGACCGCGCTGCGCATCGGGCTGGCCGAAGAGAAGGTCGGCAAGGGCGAAGCCAAGGCACTGGCGCTGGAATGGGCGAAAAAGGCCGGCAAGCAGAGCCCGACCAGCATCGCCGCCTGCAAGACGCTGGTACAGGCCACCCGCACCGGCACCCACGCCTCGGCGCTGGTGGCCGAGCGCGAAGCCTTCGTCGATCTGTTCGACACCGCCGACCAGGTCGAGGGCGTGACTGCCTTCCTGGAAAAGCGCGCCGCGCAGTGGAAGAACGCATGAGCACCGACACCGCTGCCGACGACGCACCGGTGCTGTTCGAGGAGCGCGTGGCCGGTAACGGCATGCGCATCGGCCTCGCCACGCTCAACGCGCCGCGCACGCTCAATGGCTTCTCGCTGCCGATGGCACACCTGCTGCTGGAGCAGTTGAACGCCTGGGCCGACGACGACGGCATCGCCATGGTGGTGCTGCAGGGTGCTGGCGAAAAGGCGTTCTGCGCTGGCGGCGACCTGCACAGCCTGTACAAGGCCATGGTCGCCTTCCGTGAGGACGGCCGCAGCGACATCCGCGAGAACGACTACGCCGCCGAGTTCTTCGACGTTGAATACCGCGTCGATTACCTCATCCACACCTACGCCAAGCCGATCCTGTGCTGGGGCCACGGCATCGTGATGGGCGGCGGCATCGGCCTGATGTCCGGCGCCAGCCACCGTGTGGTCAGCGAGCGCTCCAAGCTGGCCTTCCCGGAAATCACCGTCGGCCTGTTCCCTGATGTCGGTGGCAGCTGGCTGCTGCCGCGCGTGCCGGGCAAGGGCGGGCTGTTCCTGGCGCTGACCGGCGCGCTGCTCAACCCAGGCGATGCCATCTACGCTGGCCTGGCCGATGTACATGTGCCCGAAGAGCGCCGCAGTGCGGTGTTCGATGCGCTGCTGCAGGTGGCCTGGTCCAGTGACTCCGCACACAACCACGAACGCCTGACCCATCTGCTGCAGGCGCATGCCAGCGATGCCGCCACCGGTCCGCTGCTGGCCAATGCGGCGCAGGTCGATGCGTTGTGCGAAGGCGATGACCTTGAAGCCATTGTCGCGCGCATTGCCGGCCTGCAGACCGATGATGCGTGGTTGCAGGCGGCACAGAAAACCCTCGCCGCCGGTGCGCCGGGTTCGGCACGGTTGTCGTACGAGCTGCAGCGCCGCAGTGCCGGCCAGGATCTGGCCGCGATCTACCGTCTGGAGTACATCGTCGCCCTGCATTGCGCCGCCCACGGTGATTTCGCCGAAGGCATCCGCGCGCTGCTGATCGACAAGGACCGCAATCCGCAGTGGAACCCGGCCACCCTGGCCGAGGCCACCGGTGCGTGGGCCGACACCTTCTTCGCTTCCCCCTGGGCCGCTGCCGCGCATCCGCTGGCCGACCTGGGCACTCCCCTTGTTGAAAGGAGCCTTGCATGAGCCGCATTGCATTCATCGGGTTGGGCAACATGGGTGGCCCGATGGCCGCCAACCTGGTCAAGAACGGCCACACCGTGCGCGTGTTCGATCTGGTCCCGGCCGCGGTGCAGGCCGCCGTCGATGCCGGTGCCAGCGCGGCGTCGTCGGCACGCGACACCCTGGCCGATGCGGAAGTCGTGATCTCGATGCTGCCGGCCAGCCGCCACGTCGAAGGCGTCTACCTGGGCGATGACGGCATCCTCGCCGCAATCCCGGCCGGTGCACTGGTCATCGACTGCAGCACGATCGCACCGGCCAGTGCCCGCAAGGTCTCGGAAGCGGCCGCCGCGCGTGGCCTGCAGATGATCGACGCGCCGGTCTCCGGCGGTACCGCCGGCGCCCAGGCCGGTACCCTGACCTTCATCGTCGGTGGCGAAGAGGACGCGCTGGAGCGCGCCCGCCCGGTGCTGCAGGCGATGGGCAAGAACATCTTCCATGTCGGCGCCAGCGGTGCTGGCCAGGTCGCCAAGCTGTGCAACAACATGGCGCTGGGCGTGATCATGGCGGTGACCGGTGAAGCCATCGCACTGGGCGTGGCGCACGGGCTGGACCCGAAGGTGCTGTCGCAGATGATGGCGGTCAGCACCGGCCGCAGCTGGGCCACCGAAGTGTGCAACCCGTGGCCGGGCGTGCTGGAAAATGCGCCGGCCTCGCGCGGCTACAGCGGCGGTTTCGGCAGCGATCTGATGCTGAAGGACATGGGCCTGGCGGTAGAAGCGGCGATGAGTGTCGGCGCCTCGATCCCGCTGGGCGAAGTGGCCCGCAACCTGTACTCGATGAACCACCAGGCCGGCCGCGGCAAGCTGGATTTCTCCAGCGTCGTGCAGCTCATCACAAGCGACCAGTAACTGGTCGCTGGTCCGCGCATTCCACCTTATCCCCGCGCCGTTGGCGCGCCCCCTTGAACAACAAGGGGGCTCTTCTCCAGAAGGATGGATGCGCGCCGCAGCGAATGCGTCCCCGGCCATGTGCCGGGGCCCACCCGAGGTGGGATGGGCGGATGTTTGGTTTCGACCGGCATCCGCCCATTTTTTTGGGGGGGCGGATCACTGGGGTCGGATCCCTTTCGCAACGCGAAAGGGCTCTGACCCCATATAGCCGTGCCGGGCCTGGGATGGGGTCAGAGCCCTTTGCTGTTGGCAAAGGGATCCGACCCCGGCGCTGCATCAGGCAACGATCAGCGTCACGTCGATGTTGCCGCGGGTGGCGTTGGAGTACGGGCACACGATGTGTGCCTTCTGCACCAGTTCTTCCACCTGCTCGCGCGGCACGCCCGGCACGTTGATGGTCAGCTCGGCCTCGATGCCGAAA
Organism: Stenotrophomonas sp. 3diitr2024; assembly: GCF_042136455.1. NCBI lineage: Bacteria > Pseudomonadati > Pseudomonadota > Gammaproteobacteria > Lysobacterales > Lysobacteraceae > Stenotrophomonas > Stenotrophomonas sp. 3diitr2024. Next base: position 11,526 of record NZ_JBHHMJ010000462.1, on the reverse strand, counting down.
CCGGTCGGGATCTGGCCGATGCCGACCTTGCCGGTGACGGTGGTGTCGGCCGGCAGCGCGACCTTGGCCTGGCCGGCCACGAACTTCAGTGCGCCCAGGAAGCAGGCCGAGTAGCCGGCGGCGAACAGTTGTTCCGGGTTGGTGCCGGGGCCGCCGGCGCCGCCCAGCTCGCGCGGGGTCGACAGCTGGATGTCCAGCACGTTGTCGGAGGAGACGGAACGGCCTTCGCGGCCGCCGGTGGAGGTGGCCTGGGCGGTGTACAGAACCTTTTCGATGGACATCGGGATGCTCCTGGTCAGTGGGTGGGTGTTGCGTTGGAGCCTACTTTGCCCGCTTTCCGCGTACGTTGGGTTGCAACGCGTACGAAAAACTTGATCGATCGTCCTGTTGGCCTAGATCGTCCACTCGCGGTCGGTGGTGAACATGATGGTCAGCCAGCGGTCCGGCGAGGCCTCGCCCAGCGCTTCGCCGATCTCGTCGCGCAGCCGGTCCCATTCCACCAAGGGCCGCGGTGGGTCGTCTTCCGGCACCACGAAGAACAACTCGATCTGCTCGCCACGCCCCACCTGCGCCACGTAGCTGCGGTGCTCGACGAAGCCGTGCCTGGCCACGATCGCGCGTGCCACCGCATCCACATGCGCCTGCAGTTCCGGCGGAGTGACCAGCAGGATGCCGGCCAGCGCCCGGCGCACGGTGCCGAGCGGGGCGATCATCACCAGCACGCAGACGAAGGCGAGGATGGCCGGGTCGATGTACGGCCCGACCCACGCCAGCGAGGTGCCCTGCACCAGCACGCCGCCGAGGAAGGCCAGCAGATAGCAGGCCGACATGCTGGCGGCGATCGCCCAGTTCTTCGCGTCCAGTGCGATGAACTCCGAACCGATGCGCCGGTTGGCGCGCAGCACGAACCAGGCCAGCGCACCTTCGCCGACGATCGACAGCCCGGCGAAGGCGATGGCCGGGCCGAGCGCGATGTGGCGGCCGCCGGACATCAGCGCGTCGACCGCATTGACCAGCGCATACAGCGCCGCGCCGATCATCAGCGTGCCGCTCACCCCCAGCACGATCGGCTCCAGGTGCCAGAACCCCATGGTGAAGCGCTGGTTGAGCCGCGACTGCAGCGCGTCGGTGCTCGTGGACAGTGCGATCAGCCGCGCGACCAGCAGTGACAGCCAGGTCATCACCACATCGATCAGGCCGTAGATGCCGTCGAAGATGATCAGCGAGGAATTGGCCAGCAGGCCGAATACCACTGCGGCGGCGGCCAGCAGCAGCGAGGCGGCGATGGACAGGCGCAGCACGCCCTGTTCGGTGGTGGAGTCGAAGAACTGCGGACGATCGGCGGCCATGGCGCGATTGTAGAGCGCCGCCGCGCCCCGCTGCCTTCCGCTGTCTGGCATCGTCGCAGAACGTTGAGGACATCGACGAGAGGCCCAGCGAGCGTGACCGCGAATGCGTCGTCCAGGGCGTGGCCAACATGGTTATCGAATTTCTCGGCCGCATGCTGGATATGCAGCGCTACGATGCCGGTGACAAGCAGGTCTACCGCGTGCGTGGGCAGGTGTTCTTTGCCTCGGCCGGCCAGCTGGGTGCGGTGTTCGACTACCAGCACGTGGCGCCGAAGGTGCAGATTGATCTGAGCGATGCCCTCCTGTGAGACCTGACCGCCGCGGCCGCGCTGGAACGCGCGCAGGAATAGCTGGCCGCACATGGGGCGAAGGTGACGGTGGTGGGGCTGAATGCTGCCTGCCAGACGCTGATCGAGCAGGTGGGTGGCGCGTGTAGCGGGCACTGAAGCGGCGGTGCTTCAATGCCCACGCCGGTTCTGGGGGCGGCTAATCCTCCAGAATTTTCCTGAATCGGCTTTTGAGTGCGGTAGCGCCATTACATATGGAGAGTCCATATGTGGCTAGCGCCTTGGCAGACTCGGTGTCAGCCTTTGCCTGCCACGAAAGGGCAGCGAGCAGGGCCCTGCCGACGCGCGTGATCGAGCTGAAGTGTGCCGGCGTCGTGTCAGCCTGAATGGCCGCGACCGTCAGAGCTTCACAGATGGAATCGATGTCCTGGAACTTTGAGAAGAAGGGAAGGGCATTCTCTGTCAATAGAGCATCCACCTCGATCTTGAGCAGACCAGCATCCTGTTCAACGCTTATCCAATGGTCGCTTTTCCCTGAGGGAGCGGCCCTGCATCTCACGTCGCAGTCGGCTTCGTTGAGATTCATGGTCTGATCCGTGCAACGCCCCGGGATGAAGCGGGCGAGCACACCGACATTGAGTGCGAGTGCTTTGCCATCGCTTCTGATTTGAGGCGAGAGCACGTCAATGAAATGTTGGCGCACTCTGAAGAGTGTCAGGTCGTGGCGGACAAATCCTGCGTCCTTCATCGATGCATAGACGATGGCAAGGACGCTTCCTCTTGATAGGTTCATAGGGTCAATGTTGAGTTACAAACAGTCTGACGAATTGTCACTGAGCCGAGATCCAATAGCGTGCGGCCCTAGAGAAGAGTGTTCATCAGGAAGTAGAGCTGGATATTTTCAAAGCAGTAGTATTAGCGATCAGGTAGGACGGTGCGAGTGCATTTTTCGACAAGAATTGACGTATTCGGCCTGATGTCGGGGGGGCGGAAACTCGCGCCAAATTCGTTCGTCCAAGATTGCAGAAGGTCGAGCTGTGTACCTGTCGGGTGAATCCAAAAGAACGAAGATTGCTCAATGACGAAGGTCACAAACGAACTCAAATGACAATGAGCACCGTGATGGTAGCGAGCAAGTCTCATGTATGTGAAGATCGGATCGCCGATAGAGGCTAGAGATCTACCAAATACAGGATGTCCATGCTTTCCATCAATAACGCTGTTCTGAAGCTAAGTAAGCGCGCAGAGACTCATGATCCGCAACATATAATTGATTCTTTTGTGGATATTGGTCCCGTTTTTACATTGCTATCGAATGCCGATAATCAGATAATTTTCGGGAGGCGCGGAACGGGAAAGACTCATCTTCTGGGGTACCTGCGCAGTCAACTTGACCGGTCTGGTGTGGTGACAGCGCAGCTCGATATGAGAACAGTCGGTTCCACTGGCGGAATCTATGCCGATCCGAATACGCCATTGCCAGAACGTGCTACGCGTTTGTTGGTTGATACTCTGATAGCGATTCAAGATGCGGTGCTGAAACGTGTTCTTGAAGACACGGAATGTTTGGATCTTTCTCAGATTGGACCGGCGCTTGACGCTTTTGCCGAAGCTGCAACTGAACTCACTGTTGAGGGAATGGTTGAGCAGGAGTGCACACGAAGCTCTACTGTGGCCAACAACGAAGGCTCAAGCTTAAGGATTGGCCTTGGTGCCGGTGCGCCACTTTCATTGGACGTCGAAGATAGTCAGAAATCTCAAGTCGAGAGAGGAGGGCGCCTTAGGGTTTCTGGTCACCAGCGCCTACGCGTGCAGTTCGGTCGACTTGCTCGTGAACTGCAGAGACTTGTCGATCTCTTGCCGGATAGAAAGCTCTGGGTGATTCTGGATGAGTGGAGCGAGATTCCTCTGGATCTGCAACCTTACTTGGCAGACCTTTTTAGGCGTTGTGTCATTCCAGTCAGAGGTGTAACCGTCAAGATAGCTGCCATTGAGCAACGTTCCAATTTTCGGGTCGCTGATGATTCGGTGGGGCATATTGGTATTGAAATTGGTGCGGATGCGGCTGCTAGCATCAGTCTTGATGAATTTTTGGTCTTTGAGAACAGTCCGGAGCAGGCGAAGCAGTTCTTTGCGGAACTTCTGTTTCGCCATGTGATTGCAATGATGAAATCTGAGGGGGCAGGCCTGCCTGATTCTGCTACTGATCTAGTAGCCAAGCTCTTTACCCAGGTGACGGCGCTTGAGGAGTTCACCCGGGCATCGGAGGGTGTGCCGCGCGATGCTATCAACATCATTGGCATTGCAGCACAGAAGTCTCCGAATAGCCCTATTTCAGTGCAGGATGTTCGTAGCGCTGCTCGAACGTGGTACACGCGCGCCAAGCAACAGGCTATTGCCACCAGGCCGGAGGCGCAGAGGCTCTTGAACTGGGTGATTGACGAAGTCATTAAGCATCGACAGGCGCGCGCGTTTCTACTCGAAGTCGGCGCGAGGGACGATTTGATAGATTTTCTCTATGATGCTCGTGTCCTGCATGTAATTAGACAGGGCGTATCTTCGCAAGATCATGCTGGTCGACGGTTCAATGTCTACGCGCTGGACTACGGATGCTACGTCGATCTGATCAACACTTCTCGAGCACCCAAGGGGTTGTTCGCTGCCGGGGTTGATTCTGTAGATGAAGAGCAAGAGGTATTTGTTTCAGTCCCGCATACGGATCTTAGGTCGATTCGTAGGGCAATCCTCGACCTCGCCGATTTCTACAAACAACAGCCTGTTCAGGCCCAGCTGCCCGGCTTCGGATACCCAGCTAGCAACGAGGAATGACGGAAATGTCTCGGTCGTCTAAGCAGGGCCCGCGGCAAGCGTCTGTCGCGGTTACGGCATATTTGGAGGCCACCAAATGCGCTGATGTTGGCTGAATCCAGCCTTGGTCGACCATCGTGCAGTCGAGACGATGGTCGGCTCAATGTCGCCAGCCAGATCCTTTTCTAGTCGGTGGGGCCGCTTGGCGGGGCTGGCATTGAGCCTGCATTACATACAGCGTGGGACAAGCGACGCCCGACTATGTTGAAGGTTAAATTAGTTGCGATCACACAGAATCTGGCGGACGGCTGTTCGCCTGCACGATGAGGTGAGTCCTGAGCGCTGACAGGGCACAAGCCACTGTTCCAAGCGCCTCCTGAAAGTGGCTTGTATCACCTGCTGCCAGCGCTTCGCCCAGATAAGTGGCAATCGCCACGTCGTCGTCGAGATAGTCTTCTGGATCAAAGGGAGTCGTCTTCAGCTTGCTCATCTGCGTGAACGTCTGTGTCGCCTGCGGGAATGCCATGGACTGATCGTATCCAGAGAGATACATCCTTCAATTGGCATTTGCGACAATCCTCGACGCACCTCAACCAACGCCCCCGTCGGCCTCAAGCCGACGAGGGGTGAGCAAGGCAATGGCACTCGCAGGCCCGTGGGCCCGCTCTCTTACGCCATCATGGCCCGCGGGCCGTGCTGCTGGGTCTGCTGGTCGATCTTCTGTTGCTCGCGCTGCTGATCGCTCACCTGCAATGCCCGCTCGCTGTTTTCCTGCACGCTCTGGCGCATCGCGTCCGCCGTCGATACCGGCGCGGTATTGCGGTTCAACGCGCTTTCGTCGTGCAGTGCATTGGCCTGCACCGCGCGCGCCATCGAGCCATCCTGGTTCAGTTCAACGCGATCAACCCGGTACAGGCCGGCACGTGCAGCTTCCACGGTAAGCGCAGCGGCCAGCTTCTCGCTATGCTCGCCGGAGGGCAGGCCACGCGCTTCCTCGGCGAACTTCACCTGCACCAGGGTCTCGGTGTACAGCCAGTTCTGCGGGCTGCGCGGGTCGGACATCGGGTACACCGTCTCGCGCGCAGGCTCGGCCGCGGTCTGCTGCCCCGGGGTGTTGCCCTGTGCCTGCGCACGCTGCTGCACTTCATTGGCCAGCGCCTGGCGGGTTTCCGCATCGGCAATGCCGGTCGCGGGCAGGCCATGCTGCTGCTGGAAAGCGTTGATCGCATGGCGGCTGCCGCCGCCCAGATAGCCATCGCTGCCAATGGCCTGGCCCTTGGCGTCGGTCAGCCCCAGCGCGGCCAGGTTGCCTTGGAGTTCGCGCGCGTCGCGGTCGATCGCGGCCAGCGTGGCTGGCCCGGCCTTGCCGTCCACCGGGTCCAGGTTGTGTGCGCGCTGGAAGTCTTCCACCGCCTTGCGGGTGGTGGCATCGAAGCGCCGGTCCGGATTCAGCGTCTGCTGGCCGCCAGCACTGGCATAGCCCAGCGTGACCAGATTGCTCTCCAGCTTCAGCACGTCACGGCCGCTGGACCCTTCCTTCAACGTCTGCGAACCGGCCTGCTGGCGCGGTGCGCCGATCTGGTCCAGCGCCACCTTGATGTCCGCATCGTTGTGCTCACCGGCGGGCGAGTAGTCGCGGCTGCTGACCTTGGCATGGGCGCGGTCCATTGCGTCCTTGTTGTTGGCGTAGGCATTTTCGTAGCGCACGGCGATGTCGCCGGCCTTGGGCGCGTCGAAGTACTGGTAGGTCTCGCGGATCTGCCCGGCCTTCGCGCGCAGCGCCTCGTAGTCACCGCCTTCTTCCAGCACCTTCTGCAGCTTGGGCAGCTGGCTGGGCAACTGGTTGGCGGTCTTGGCGATCAGGCTGATCGCTTCGAAGCGGTTTTCCTCGGCGATGCCGCTGCCGTGTGCGTCCACCATCGCCATGCCGATCCGGGTGGCGTTGCGCACCTGCGGGTAGTCGATGTTCGCGTGGATCCACTGCTTGCCCTCGGCCGAACCGGCCCAGGCGTTGATGCTGTCGCGCGTGTTGGTATCGATGAACTGGATCGAGCTGCGCCCGCTCAGGCCATTGCCGTGGCTGAGCAGGTCGCGGCGCAGGTCGGCGTGGTCCTGGGTGAAGGGCAGGTTGTGCGCCTTGGCATAGGTGCTGGCCTGATCGATCACGGCGTCGACATAGGTCGTCTCGCCCGCCTTCAGTGCGTGGCCGTCGATGGCGCCCAGCGCCCACTCGCCGCGCTGGCCGAAGTCGACCTGGATCGCGCCCAGGCTGTAACCGCTGTTCTGCGCGACTTTGTTCACTGTGCCCCAGTGCGGTTCGGTCACGCCCTGGGTGATGCCGGCGATGGCCAGATGGTAGGAGGCGGGACCCCCTTCGGTACCACGGCCGACGGCGAAATACACGGCGCCGGAGGTAGCATCGAGATCATGGGTATCGATGTTGGTTGGCATGTCTTACATCCTTGTGCAGTCAGAGGGTTTGCCCCTCAAGGGTCAGTCCAGCAGCTGCAGATACTTCTGCAGCTGGTCGGCACGCGCGCTCAGGCGCATCACATCGTTCAGCTCGCCCTGCAGGTTGCCGGGCTGCGAATCGTCGTACAGCGCGGTATCCAGTTCGCCATCGCGGCTGCGCGACTGCAGCCACGCGCGCTGGGCATTCACCAGCTTGGTCTTCTTTGCGCCACTCAGCTTTGCCTGCAGCTGGCGGTAGGCCTGGTTCAGGCGCTGGTCCTGGCGTGCGCTTTCCGAGGTCAGGCAGGCGGCCTGCTCGATCGCACCCTGTGCCTTGTCACGGCAGGTGGTGAAGGTCGGGCTCAGCCCGGTGGCAGCGGGTGCTGCGGTTGCCGTGCCGATGGCCATTACGGCGACCGCCAGCGCGGTGGCGAGGGTCCTGCTCAAACGCTTGTGCTGCATCATCTGCTCCACACGTCCAATCCATTGCGAGCGACGGACTATAACGGCGTCAGTATTTCGTCGTCGTCAACGAATCGCGACAACTGTGACCGGTTGCCCGTCATTGTGGGTTGGCGCCGCCCGGCTTGCGAACGGCCCTCGGGCCCGGGCGCCCCAGCGCTATCCGGGCGCCACCCGCCGCCATTCAGCTGTCCGGTGTAAACTATTGATCTCACTGGCAATGCCAGTCTCCGCGATCAACACCCCGATGACGTCCGCCACCGCCCGTTACGCCGATTCCCTGCGCCTGTCCGTGGCCCCCATGATGGACTGGACGGACCGCCATTGCCGCGTGTTCCACCGCGTGCTGGCGCCGGGTGTGCGCCTGTACACGGAAATGGTGCACGCCAACGCGGTCATCCACGGCGACCGCGAGCGCCTGCTCGGCTTCGACCGCAGCGAGCAGCCGCTGGCGCTGCAGCTGGGCGGCAGCGACCCGGCGCTGCTGGCGCAGGCCGCGCGCATCGCCGCGGAGTGGGGCTACGACGAGGTCAACCTCAACTGCGGCTGTCCGTCCGACCGCGTGCAGGCGGGGCGTTTCGGCGCCTGCCTGATGCGCGAGCCGGCGCTGGTAGCCGACTGCGTGGCGGCGATGGTCGACGCGATCGGGATCCCGGTGACGGTGAAGTGCCGCTTGGGCGTGGACGAGGACAACGACTATGACGTGTTCGCCGCCTTCGTCGACCGCCAGGTCGCCGCCGGTGCCGCAATGGTGGTGGTGCATGCGCGCAACGCGTGGCTGAAGGGCCTGTCGCCGAAGGAGAACCGCGAGGTTCCGCCACTGAAGTACGACTGGGCCTACCGCCTGAAGCAGGAGCGCCCGGCGCTGCCGGTGGTGCTCAATGGCGGCCTGGCCACCATCGAGGCGGTACAGGCGCAGGCCGCGCACGTCGATGGCGTGATGCTGGGCCGCGCGGCCTACCACGACCCCTACCTGCTGCATCAGCTGGAGGCGCTGCAGACCGGCGCCCCGCTGCAGGCCCGTGGCGACCTGCTGCGCACGCTGCGTCCCTACGTGGAAGCGCGCCTGGGCGAAGGCCTGGCGCTGAAGCACATCACCCGCCACCTGCTCGGCCTGTTCCACGGCCAGCCCGGTGGCCGCGCGTTCCGCCAGGTGCTGAGCGAGGGCGCGCACCGCCCGGGCGCCGACTGGAGCCTGGTCGAGCAGGCCCTGTCGGTCACTGAGCGCGAAGCCGATCGTGCCGCAGCGTGACCGCAGTCACATTCCTGACTTGACAAGGGACGGTGATTCGTCCCGAATGTTCACCTAGCTGAACATCACAGGGCTGCGGCCGGAAAAGTTCAGACCGGATTCACTGCCCCAAACCAAGAATTTGCAAAGGAATTGTAAAGGCCGGGTCCCGCACCCGGCTCCCGGATTTACGACTTTTGAACGAATCGCCGTGCTCGGCTAGGATCGCATCGATGTCTTCCGCTCCCTTCCATTGCCGCATTGCCCTGGCCACCTGCGTGGTGCTGTCGGCTGCGCCGCTGTCGTCGGCGCTGGCGCAACAGCCGCCGCGCGGCGAGCAGGCACGGGCGGAAATGATGGATCGGGGAGAGCGCGGCCACCGTGGCGACGAGCGTTCGCTGTCCGATGCCGTGCGCCGCGTGCAGCGCAGCACCGGCGGCCACATCCTCGGCGCCGAGCGCGTGCCGTTCGATGGTCGTGATATCAACCGGGTGAAGTACATGGACGACCGGGGCCGGGTCCGCTACATGGACGACCCCGCCCCGTCGCGTTCACAGCCGCGGACGCCGCGGTCGGATATGTCATCACTACGCGGCGATAACCCCTGAACAGGGATAGTCGTCGCTATCAACCCGTACCCCACAGGCCTCCGGGCCACACCCAGGACACTAGGGAGAGTTCATGCGTATCCTTCTGGTCGAAGACGAAGCCCCGCTGCGTGAGACCCTGGCAGCCCGGCTCAAGCGCGAAGGCTTTGCCGTCGATGCTGCGCAGGACGGCGAGGAAGGCCTCTACATGGGGCGCGAAGTTCCGTTCGATGTCGGCATCATCGACCTCGGCCTGCCCAAGATGTCGGGCATGGAGCTGATCAAGGCCCTGCGTGACGAAGGCAAGAAGTTCCCGGTACTGATCCTGACCGCGCGTTCGAGCTGGCAGGACAAGGTCGAGGGCCTGAAGCAGGGCGCCGACGATTACCTGGTCAAGCCGTTCCACGTCGAAGAGCTGCTGGCCCGCGTCAACGCGCTGCTGCGCCGCGCCGCCGGCTGGAGCAAGCCGACCCTGGAATGCGGCCCGGTCGCCCTGGACCTTGCTGCCCAGACGGTCAGCGTGGCCGGCAGCAATGTCGACCTGACCAGCTACGAGTACAAGGTGCTGGAATATCTGATGATGCATGCCGGTGAACTGGTCTCCAAGGCCGACCTCACCGAACACATCTACCAGCAGGACTTCGACCGCGACTCCAACGTGCTGGAGGTCTTCATCGGCCGCCTGCGCAAGAAGCTGGACCCGGATGGCGAACTGAAGCCGATCGAGACCGTGCGCGGTCGCGGCTACCGTTTCGCGATCCCGCGCAACGAGGGCTGAGCCGGCTCACCCTGGCGATAACACGATGTCCGGCCGTCTGTGGTTCTTCCGACGCTGGCGGCCGCGCTCACTGCAGGCGCGCCAGATGCTCGCCGCGTCCGTGGGCCTGGTGGCGTTCCTGGCGCTGGCCGGCTACGCGCTCGACGCCGCCTTCGCCGATACGGCGAAGGCGAACCTGCGCGAGCGCCTGAAGAACTACGCCACCTCCTACGCGGCCGGCATCGACTTCACCCGCGACCGCTCGCTGTACATCCGCGAGCAGCCGCCGGATTCACGCTTCGACGTACCCGGCAGTGGCCTGTACCTGCAGGTGGTGATGCCGCACGGCAAGGGCAATTCGATGTCCGCCGAAGGGCCCATGCTGCCCACCGTGGGCGGCGGCCTGCTGGCGCCGCGCCAGGAAGTGTTCGAAGGCCCGCTGCCGATGATCCAGATCGATGGCAGCCAGGGCTCGGTGTACCGCTATGGCCTGGGCCTGGTGTGGGGCGCCGACGCCGACCCCGCCACTGAATTCCCGTACACCATCTACGTGATGGAAGACTCGCGCGCGCTGGGTGCGCAGCTGCGCGTGTTCCGTGGCCGCGTCTGGTTCTACCTGGGCGGCATCGGCCTGATCCTGCTGCTGCTGCAGACCGTCATCCTGCAGTGGAGCCTGCGCCCGTTGCGCCGGGTGATCACCGAGCTGACCAAGGTGCAGCGCGGCGAGACCGAGCGCATGAGCGAGCGCCACCCGCGCGAGCTGGAACCGCTGACCGACAGCATCAACGCCTTCATCGAAAGCGAGCGCGAGAACCTCGAGCGCCAGCGCAACACCCTGGCCGACCTCGCGCACAGCCTGAAAACGCCGATCGCGGTACTGCGCACGCAGATGGACAGCGGCGCCGGCGACGGTGCGCTGCGCGAAGAACTGGACGTGCAGCTGCAGCGCATGAACAACCTGGTTTCGTACCAGCTGGCACGCGCGGCCTCGTCGGGCCACAAGCTGTTCTCCGCGCCGCTGCCGATCGAGTCCAACGCCGAGGAAATCGTGCGTGGCCTGGAAAAGGTCTACGCCGCCAAGGGCGTGCTGTGCGAATTCGATATCGACCCGGTCGCACGCTTCCACGGCGAACCGGGCGACCTGCAGGAACTGCTCGGCAACCTGCTGGAGAACGCCTTCAAGTGGGCCAACCGCCGCGTGCTGTTGACCGCGCAGCCGCTGCCGGCGCCGAACGCACGCCGTGCCGGCCTGTTGCTGGCGGTGGACGACGATGGCCCGGGCATCGCCCCGGACGACATCGGCAAGGTGCTGCAGCGTGGCGTGCGTGGCGACGAGCGCGTGCAGGGCCACGGCATCGGCCTGTCGATCGTGCAGGACCTGATCAAGGACTACCGCGGCGAACTGACCGTGGGCCGTTCGGCCGAACTGGGTGGCGCCCGCTTCGAAGTGCGCTTGCCGCCGGGGCCGTAAACCTCGCATTCCCGTCCGCCGGGCATCGCCTGGCGCAACAACGCAGGGTGTTCCGGTAGTGCCGGCCGCTGGCCGGCAACCTCATGATCTTCGGTAGCCTTGCTTGGTTGCCGGCCAGCGGCC